>CAJPUA010000231.1 GCA_905373705.1 uncultured Schwartzia sp.
TCCGTAGCCCGCACGATGGCGAGCGCCCGCGCCACCATCGGCTCTGTCATCTGTCGATTTGTCAAAATAGACGCCAGTTCCTCCCGTTCGGGGCTGACCTCCAGCGCCCGGATCACCGGCAGCGTCACCACGCCCTGCCGAATATCATTCCCCGCCGGCTTTCCCAGCTTTGCCGCATCCCCCGTAATATCCAGAAGATCATCGGTGATCTGAAACGCCATGCCGACCGCATGCCCATAGAGATACAGCCCTTTCGCCACCTCGCCCGCCGCGCCGGAGACAATCGCGCCCATCTCACAGCAAAGCGCCAGAAAATTCGCCGTTTTCTTCTCGATGCGCTGATAATATTCCGGCAGGCTGTGTTCCGCCTGGAACAGCGCCGCGTCCTGCAATATCTCGCCGCTCGCGAGCTCTCGCACCAGCTCCGCCAGCCGAATACCGATGGCTTCGCCGTAATGCTGCCCTGCGATCGACGAAAACGCCTGCGCGAACAAGTAATCGCCGCATAAAATCGCCACCTGATTCCCCCAGCGCGCGTTTGCTGTCGGTTCCCCGCGCCGCGTGCCGGCGCCATCGATTACATCGTCATGCACCAACGACGCCATGTGGATAAGCTCCACTGCCACCGCCAGCGGCATGGCGCGCACGCGGTCAAATGCAGGGCCGCTGCGGGCCGCCAGGAGAAACAGCGCCGGACGGAGCCTTTTCCCTCCCGACGCCACCAGATGCGTCCCCACCTCATGAATAAGCGGCACCGACGACGCTGCCGCTTCCCGCAAATTCTCTTCCAATACCGCCAGATCCGACTTTATTACCCGAAACAATCCCGCCTTAGCGAGTCGCATGCCAACACCTGCCCCCAAAAGCTCCCCTTGCTGCTCCCTTTTCCGATCCGCCCTGCTCACAGTACGGCTTTTTTCTCCGCTGTCCCCAACTCCCGTTGCCAGGCGACAAGATCGGCCAATGTGACCGAATTGACCACCTTTTGCACCGCTTCATCCACCATCTCCCACAAGTGAAGCGTCGAGCAATATCCCTGCCGCGGGCACTCGTTCTCCGCCGTCTCCAGGCAGGCGACCGGCGCCAGGCTGCCCTCGATCAGCGTCAGAATAGCGCCCGCCGTATATTCTTCCGGCGCCCGCGCCAGACGGTAACCGCCTTGAGGCCCTCTACTGCTGCGGACAAACCCCGCTTTATGCAGAACTGATACAATCTGCTCCAAGTATTTCTCCGAAATCATCTGTCGCCGCGCAATATCTTTGATGCGCACCGGCACACCGCCGCTGTTTATGGCAATATCGATCATCAGCCGCAGCGCGTACCGGCCCCGCGTAGAAATCTTCACTGCCCGTGCCTCCTGTTCTTAATCCGCCTGACGCCAGAGGCGCTTCACGCCCTGCCGATATGACGCGCCTGGCGAAAGCGTCTCCGCTCCTTTGTGAAACTTTCATTCCATTGTATCATTATACCATACTGAGGCCTTTGGCGATACCCACCGGCGGCAAAAAGCGCGCCCAGTCCCGATAGAAGCAGGACCGCGAGAAATATATCGCCCGCTGCGATCCGCTTTACGCCGCGCTTCCCAAACGAATCAACCTGCGTTATAATTGAACCGAAGCCACATTAAAGGAGGAATTTTTATGAGCATGCATATCGCGGCTCAGCCCGGAGAAATCGCTGAACGGGTGCTTATTCCCGGGGATCCGCTTCGCGCCAGGCACATCGCCGAGCATTTTCTCGACGGCGCGAAGGAATATAATCACATTCGCAATATGCTCGGCTACACCGGCACTTATAAAGGCGTCCCGGTGTCCGTACAGGGCTCGGGGATGGGAATGCCTTCCATGGCGATCTACGCCACTGAACTGATCGCCGAATATGGAGTCAAACAGCTTTTCCGAATCGGCACCTGCGGCGCGCTGCAGGAGGACATCCGCATCCGCGATCTCGTCGTTGCGCAGGCCAGCACGACGGACTCCAACATGCCTCACAACACCTTCGGCCACGGCATAAATTTCGCTCCGACGGCGGATTTTTCTCTCCTCGAAAAAGCCGTCGCCGCCGCCCGCGCCATGAATCTTCGCTGCCATGTCGGCAACGTCCTTTCGCAGGATCGCCTCTACGACGACGAAATTGACCTTCATAAGCTCGCCGCTTACGGCATACTGGCCGCAGAAATGGAAGCGACGGCGCTTTACCTTGCCGCCGCCAAGCACCACGTCAGAGCGCTCGCCCTCTTCACCGTCAGCAATCACCTTCTGACCGGCGCCAGCACCTCGCCCGACGAGCGCGAAACGTCCTTCGACGATATGGCCCGCGTCGCCCTCGAGGCCGCTATCCGCGAGTAAAACATGGCTCAGGACGCTTCGACCTCGCCATAGAATCCATAACCCGAATAAAGCCCGCGTTAAAGTCAAAATTGGCTTTAACGCGGGCTTTATTCATCTTCTCCATAGCCGGCGGCAAAAGATTTCCCTCCGCTGTTCTCTCATCTTACATCATTTCCAGCCGGTCCACATAATATCACCGGCTGGATGGCGGGGGCCTCATACCGCGTTACTTTCCCGCAAAAGCGCCAAAATCGTAATCCGCTCGCGTCATGATTCCGTCCCTGACCTCGATTTCCTGCACCACACAGCTGTTCATGCCGATGACAAACATCGCGTACTGATCCCAGTCGGGAAGATAACGCGACAGCGCATCCCCGCTCCGCGTCCGCAAAGGATCAGAAAATCCGTCATCTGCCTGCCCGGCGATAATAACAAGATAATACCGACCTTCCGGCACATCGCTGATTTCATACGTGCCGTCTTCCTGCGCCTCCGTCAGAAAAATGGGCTGCCCGGCCGGAGCCACATCGTTTTTGTACCAATCCTCAATCTCTGTTTCCGTCAGCAACCTCATATCTATATTTTGCGAAATGAGCTGTACCTTCGTATCCCGCTGGAGCCGTTCCGGTTTTCGCCCGCTGACGTCCCAGCCGATCCCGACTGTCGGCGGACGACTGCCGCTTCCCGTGGAAC
>CAJPUA010000232.1 GCA_905373705.1 uncultured Schwartzia sp.
GTCCATATTCGCGAAGGTTTCGACCGTTCCGTCCGTCAGGTAATGCAGCGGGAAAGCGGCCATGGCTTGCAGGCGGCCGTCCTTGGTAATTAGGCATGGCAATGAGGAGGAAGAAATGGCGGCGGATAGAGTCTCCTTAAATGCGGTTGAGAGAGCGGAGAAATCGGCGTCATCAAGAGACGCCACCGGCGAGTCTGCCGCTAACCCGGCGGAAAAGGCGATTTCTTTCGCAGTCACCGGGCCAAACCCCAGGCAGACATCGCTGATTGCGGCGGCTAACTTGCGTTCCGAGCGTCGGCGTATTTCGCGAAGAATATCTGCCGGCGGCGCCGTCAGCACGTTTAACTTTTCCTGTCCCGGGGGAGTTTCGTAAGGGATTCCGGGCAGAACCAGCCGGACGCGGCTCGTTGCCGCCCCGATGCGGCGCAGAGCGTCGAGAATAATTCCGTCTTCGACAAGGATGAGATTGCTGTATTTTCCCATAAATTCGGCGACGAGAGTACGGGTAACAATACGCCCGCCGTTGCCCAGGCAGTCGATATCAAGGCGAACAAGGCGATCGAGGCCGTTTTGTTCAATGGCACCAACGCGTCCTGCTTCGAGATATTTGCGCAGTACCATGCAGAAAACGGGCGGCTGCGGTAAATTTTCCAGCGGAGCGCGCAGCCGGTACATGATGGGATTTTGTGAATTGATGGAGATATAGAGCAAATGATTGCGGCCTGGCTGGCGAAGATTCAATTGGATGGTTTGCCGGTTTGGCTGTGTTATTTTGTCAATACGCGCGCCGAGCAGGCTGGCGCGGAGTTCATTGACCAGACGGTGCATGGAGAAGCCGTCTAAACTCATGATGATGACCTCGTTTCAATGATTAAGATGGTTCCAGTATAGCACCTGCCGACGCTCAGAGCAAAGCGCCGCGCGCGGGTAAATGCGAATTACGCAAATACTCTTGAATGATAGGGCGATCCATAGTATAGTTATGATATATATCGTCGCCGTTGCCGAAATTTGCGAAGCGGGATTACGGAGGGTGAGGCGGGAGAATGATCATCCATACCGGGGCGCGGACGGATACGGTGCAATATTATACGCCGTGGCTTTTAAGGCGCTTTGCGGAGGGCTACGTGCTGGTGCGGAATCCGCGTTTTTCTTATCTGGTAACGCGCTACGAGCTGACGCCGGATAAAGTCGACGCGATTGTTTTCTGCTCGAAGAATTACCGGCCCATTTTGGAAGCCTTGCCGAGCATTACGAAGCGCTTCCCCGCGCAGTTTCAATACACGATTACCGCCTATGGTAAAGATATTGAGCCGGGCGTGCCGTCGATTGACGAGAGCATCCAAACGCTTTATGAGCTGGAGCGTGTCGTTGGACGGCAGCGGGTTTCTTGGCGATATGATCCGGTGCTTTTCACCGCGGAGTATACGTTGCAGCGCCATCTGGACACTTTTCAATACATGGCGGAAAAGATTGCCGGACATGTGGATCGGTGTATTTTCAGTTTTGTGGAGATGTATAAAAAACTGAGGCGTAATATGCCGGAAATCGTTCCGCTTACGTCGCCTGACAAAGAACGCGCTGCTAAAGCGCTGGGGCGTATCGCCGCGAAATATCGGCTGCCTATCCAGATATGCGGCACGGACGACGATTATTCCGCCTGTAAGATCGCGTCGGCTGGCTGTCTGACACTGTCAATGCTGGAGAAAGCGAACGGCTTGCTTTTTCAAAAAATGCGCCATAGCGGGAACCGAAAGGGCTGTCACTGCATAGAAACTCGGGATATCGGCGCTTATGACAGCTGCCCGAACGGGTGCAGATACTGTTATGCGAATCAGTCTCTGACGAAAGCGAAAGAAAATTATAAGTACCATGATCCTGACTCTCCGCTGCTTCTGGGGAGACTGCGGGCGACTGACCAAATACGGACCGCTAGGCAGATAAGCTTTCTCGCATGCAGCCCGGGAGCCGTTCAGCAGACGCTTGATCTCTAGCGCGGTAAGGTAGGAAAGGCGCGGCAAGAGATTGCGTATAGCCGCGGGCCAAGGGGAGATTTCGCAGTATTGATTGGGAATGTCGTGCGATATAAGGAGAGGATATAGTGAAAAGATTCTTTTTGATGACGACGTTAACGATGATGTTGTTGTCTGCCGGAGGTTGCGGCGGGGTTCATTCATCTGCACCGCAGCCTTCGGTCAAAGGCTCTTATCGTCATGTTTCGCCGGAAGAGGCGCAAAAGATCATGAATACAGAGACAGGGTATATCATTTTGGATGTGCGTACCCCGAAGGAATATGACGAGGGGCATGTTCCCGGCGCGATCTGTATTCCAAATGAGACCATCGATAAGACGCCTCCCGCGCTTCTGCCTGATAAGCAGCAGCTGATTCTGGTTTATTGTCGGAGCGGTCAGCGCAGCGCGGCGGCAGCGAAGAAGCTGGCGGATATGGGGTATACAAATGTCGTTGACTTCGGCGGCCTTATAGATTGGCATGGCGAGTTGACGACAAACGATCCGTGAGGGAAGGAGGTTCCGTAATGAAGGAAAAGTTATCTTTCGTGTGTTATCCGAAATGCAGCACCTGCCGAAAAGCGCAGAATTGGCTGGCGGAGCACGGGATTGCGGTTGAGATACGCGATATCCAAAAGGAAAATCCCCGCGAAGCGGAACTTCGCGAATGGCATAAGATGAGCGGCTTGCCGTTGAAACGATTTTTTAATACCAGCGGGCTGAAGTATAAGGCTCTGGGATTGAAGGACAAACTTGCCGACATGAGTGAAAATGAGCAGTACGCGCTTTTAGCGACGGACGGACTTTTGGTTAAGCGGCCGATTCTGGTGGGGAAAAAGAACGTCCTCGTGGGATTTAAGGAAGCTGAATGGCAGGAGCGGCTGGGCTAGAATCTTGCTGAAATTATCAGCGGGTGCAGCGGATAGAACAGGAAACAAGGTGAATTTTATTGACGATGGCGTTTACTAAGTGGCAGGGCTGTGGAAACG
>CAJPUA010000233.1 GCA_905373705.1 uncultured Schwartzia sp.
GCGATGCGCCTGACCGGCTCCGGAGATCCGCGCCGCCCCGTGGGGGAGACGCGTCCGGGAAAACTGCCGCAGAAGAAGATCACGCAAGAGGCTGCGCATGGTTATAGCTCCTATGGCAATCAGGTGGGATTGGCGACGGGGCAGGTGACGGAGATCTATCATGAAGGATTCGTCGCGAAGCGGCTGGAAATCGGCGCGGTTATTGCAGCGGCGCCGAAGGAGAATGTCGTGCGTCAGCGCCCCGCACCGGGCGACGTCATCCTTTTGGTGGGGGGGCGGACCGGCCGCGACGGCTGCGGCGGCGCTACCGGAT
The DNA here is from genome assembly GCA_905373705.1 of uncultured Schwartzia sp. GTDB lineage: Bacteria > Bacillota > Negativicutes > Selenomonadales > Selenomonadaceae > CAJPQU01. Next base: position 314 of record CAJPUA010000233.1, read on the forward strand.
CGTCGAAGGGGCATACGCTCGATTCTCTGGAGAGCGGAGGCGCCGAGGTGCAGAAGGGAAATCCGCCCACGGAGCGCAAGCTCCAGCGACTTTTCCGCCGTCCTGAGGTCGCCCGTATCATCAAGCGCTGCAACGATTTTGGCGCGGGCGGAGTGGCGGTCGCCATCGGAGAGCTGACGGACGGGGTGCGGGTCAATCTGGACGCGGTACCGAAGAAATATGAAGGGCTTGACGGTACCGAGCTGGCGATTTCGGAATCGCAGGAGCGCATGGCGGTGGTAATCGACCAGCAGGATATTAACGCCTTCTTGATGGCGGCGGGGGAGGAGAACCTCGAAGCGACCATCGTCGCCATCGTTGATAGTCGGCCGCGCCTCGTTATGCTGTGGCGGGGAGAAACGATCGTCGACATCAGCCGGGAATTCCTCAATACGAATGGCGTGCGTCAGCATGTGCAGGTCCGCGTTTCGTCGCCGTCGACGGAGAATCGCTACGTCTGGCGGGTGCTGGACGGGGTAAAGGCGTGCGGTCGTCACCTCGAAGAAGCGTGGTTGGCGAATCTCCGCGAGCTTAATGTCTGCTCGCAAAAAGGGCTGGGTGAGCGTTTTGACTCTACCGTCGGCGCGGCAACCGTTCTTATGCCGTACGGCGGTAAGAGGCAGCTCACGCCGCAGGAAGGCATGATCGCGAAACTTCCCGTGGCGCGGGGAACGACCAGCACGGCGACGGCCATGACCTTCGGCTTTGATCCCGCGTTCATGGAATGGAGTCCGTTCCACGGCGCGGTCTACGCCATTGTTGAAGCGGCGGCGAAGATGGTCGCGCTGGGCGCGTCCGCGGAAAATATCCGCCTCTCGCTGCAGGAATATTTCGAGAGCCTGGAGACGGACAGTTATAAATGGGGGCAGCCCTTCAGCGCCCTTCTCGGGGCGCTGTGGGCGCAGCATGAGCTGGAGATACCGGCGATTGGCGGCAAAGATTCTATGTCCGGTACTTTTATGGATATTCATGTCCCGCCGTCGCTCGCTGCTTTTGCAGTCGGCGTTCTGCCGGCGCGGCAGGCGGTATCGGCGGAATTCAAATTCCCCGACAGCCGGGTCTATGTTGTCCCCTGCCCGAAGGATTCTTTCGATATGCCGAAATTTAAGCAGCTCCGCCATAATTTTACCCAGATTGCGGCGTTGATCGCGGCGCATAAGGTGCTGGCGGCGGCGACGGTGCGCGTCGGCGGCATTGCGGCTGCGGTTTCCAAAATGTGCCTCGGGAATGGCGTCGGGATAAGCTTCAGCCGGAGCTTACAGCGGGACGAGCTCTTTAAAGCGGATTACGGTTATCCTGGAAGTATCGAGGGACACCGACGTGTCCGATACCCTCGCCGGAACCGGCTACTATGAGCTGGGAGAAACGACGCTGGCGCCAAGCATTGTCTGCGGGCAAGCCGTATTCACTTTGAGCGAGATTGAGCGGGCGTGGCGAGAACCGTTGGAAAAAATATTTCCCACGGAAGGAAAGAGCCAGGGGACGGTGCCGCCGTCCGTTCTTTACACAACGGGGCTTCGGATCGCGCCGGCGGCGCGTTACGCCCGCCCGCGGGTACTCATTCCTGTTTTCCCGGGAACGAACTGCGAATACGATTCGGCGCGCGCCTTTGAACGGGCGGGGGGCAAGGTGGAAACCCTTGTCATCCGCAATCGCACGCCGCAGGCGATCACCGAGACAATCGATGCGCTGGTCCGGGCGCTGCGGGAAGCGCAGATCGTCATGCTGCCGGGCGGCTTTTCCGGCGGCGACGAGCCGGATGGGGCGGGAAAATTTATCGCGGCAATGCTTCGCAGTCCCCGGCTGCGCGAGGCGGTCATGAGTCACCTTTATCGCCAGGACGGTTTGATCCTCGGGATCTGCAACGGCTTTCAGGCGCTTGTCAAGCTGGGGCTTATTCCTTACGGTGAGATCCGCGATCTCACTGTGGATTCGCCGACGCTTACGTTTAATACGATTGGCCGCCACGTTTCCTGCATGGTGCAGACGAAAGTCGTCTCCAACCTGTCGCCGTGGCTTTCCGGCGTGGCGCCGGGAACGATCCATACGATTCCCGTATCGCACGGCGAAGGGCGCTTTGTCGCTGACCGTGAAGTTATTGCCAAAATGCGGGTGCGCGGTCAGATCGCCACGCAGTACGTCGATCCGGTAGGAAATCCGACGCTTGATCCCGAATACAATCCGAACGGCTCGATCTATGCGATTGAAGGGCTGACCAGCCCGGATGGCCGGGTCTTCGGCAAGATGGGGCACTCGGAACGAATCGGAGAAAATATCGCCATGAATATCTATGGCGATAAGGATCAGAGAATATTTGAATCGGGAGTAAAGTATTATTTCTGAAAAGGAAAAACCTCCCGCCATTCAGGCGGGAGGTTTTTTTTATGGAAACGCAGCAAAATCCTTACTTTGTCAAATATGTTGAAAAATTCTTTCGCGAAAAGTATAATGAGGACAGCGAGCTGCCGAAAGAGCGGCAGGCGAATTCTGCGGTCAAGTCGCGGTAAAAGGGGGAGTTTCAATGGCGGGCAAGTACGTTATGGCGCTCGACGCGGGGACGACAAGTAACCGGGCAATCATTTTTGACGAGGAGTCGCGCATCGTCGGCGTGTCTCAGAAGGAATTTACGCAATATTTTCC
>CAJPUA010000234.1 GCA_905373705.1 uncultured Schwartzia sp.
GGTCGGAGAAAAGCAGTCCCTGGGGAAAGGAGAAACAGTCTTTCTTTTTCTCCGGATCGCCGTTGGCATAGCCCCAGTGCGCCGCCAGTGCCTGAAGCATGGCGGAAAAGGTCTCTCCCCCTGCGCCGCCATCCGCGTAAAATGTACGCTCATTTTTATCCCAAAGTACCGGCAAGCGATGATGGGAGAGGATGAGCCAGGCGATCATCTGCGCGAGGGGCGGCAGTTTCGCAGGGAATTTGTCCCCTTTGGGGGACGAAGCGATCACGCTGAGCTCATCGAGCAGCGCCTTTTCCTTCACCTTGTCCGATAAAAGATACGAAAGCCACGCTTTATCGTCCGCCGTGTCGCCGCCGACCGCGACGAGCGCTTCGATGAGCTTGACGGAGATCCACTCGTGCCGCAAGGGATCGGCGCTTTTCCCTTCCTTTGCTTGGGATTTGCGGAGCTTTTTCTGAAAGTGCTTCGAGGCTTTTCCCCAGTCGTGGAGGAGCGCCGCCATCGCCGTCAGGGCTTTTAAGAGCGGCATGTACGGCCAGCCGCCTTCCCATTCCCGGTGCAGGAGATTTTTCGCCGTCGTGTGTACGGGAACACACCCCGTCGCATCGAATTTGTCGCGGTTCCCCACGACCCACAGGAGCTCGCTGTGGTGCCGGGACCGTATCCAGTGACAAGCCACGGCAGTACTTTTCGTCGCCTGCCGCCGCAGGAGCTCTTTGACCGTCAGCAGGCCCTCTTTCGTGATGACCGTCCGCCATGTATCGTGCCCGATGCGGTCGGCGAAGCTGTCGAGGATGCGCCGGGTCGTCAAGAGCGCCTTTTTCTCGCTGAGACTGGTGAAAATAACCATCATGTCAGCATCCCGCCCCTTTCCCCTGTGCGCTGACCTTCTTGATCGTATCGAACATGAAATCGAGCGCGCCGTAGGCGGCGAATTTCTCGAGACAAAGGGCGCGAAATTCCTGATCCGTTTTTCCTTCCTTCGCACTGGTGAACGCGAAGGGCAGAATAATGGCGTCCTTTACGAGATCGGCGACGTCGAAAACCAGCGCGCCGCGCCGCGTTTTCCCGTGCATGACGGCGAAGCCATGGGGTATCCCCAGCCCCCACAGTGCGGTTGCCGCCAAGCCATAGGCCAGATAATTCCCGTGGTCAAGCAGCCGGTTCGCGCGATCGCCATCCTCGTGACAGCGCGTGAAGTTTTCCGTTCCGGTGATTTGCGCCGCGTGCTTATAGAGCGCCTTCGTAAGCCTCGCCTCGATATTCAAAAGCTGGGATACATTAGAAGCTTCCTTTATTTGCGAGTGAAACGCCGGGGCGATTGCCTCGAGATCGTCCGAATAAAAGCCATACGCCGCTAAGTCGCGATCCTTGTCCCATACCCTGCCCAAGAAAGCGTACCGCTCCTCCTGGAATTTTTTCGCCGCCGCCAATCGTTTCGCGTCGTCGTACCAAAAGGCGAGCCAATCCTGCACATATTGCGTCGGCCGATACTCGCTCTGGGGGCTGAGCCACGCAATCTCGGTGCCCGCGAGGAGCGGCGTTCCCCCGCCGCCGCAAAAGCCGATCATGACGCCCGCGCCGGTCAGATCGCGCACCGCCGCCTGCGTGATGGAAGTTCCCGTCCCCAAGAGGAGCGTCGTGGTGTTGGCGATGGGGATATTCCAGTAGAGATTCTCCTTTTTCCCTTCGGTCAGGTACACGATGCGGCCGTCTTTCTGCATGACCCGGCACTTTTCCAGATAATAGATATTCGCCCGCTTTGAGAGCAGGATCGTCTTTAACGCGGAGGATTCTATTTTTTCCATCGAAACGCTCCTTTCCCGGGGAGAATGATCCGGACAATAATTTCGTCTCATCTTCTTTTAATCTTACCACAAGCACGCGCGGATTTCTACGGGAAAAGCAGCTTCAGCCGATGTCTTACCGGCGGAACCCCTCACATATATCTGCCGTCTGTCCGCCGCGCAGGCGGCTTAGAAATTCACTGCAAGTTCCGGCGGCGGCTTAGGATACCCGCCGCGGTGAAAGTCAGGATTGCACCGCCGCGGGTCCTGCTTTATAATGAATTTAAGCTAGGGAATGGAAGGATACGTATGGGGCTGGATGGAGCAAATTTTATCGTCGCGTTTAAGGCGGTGATTCCGGTTTTTGTCTTGATCGGGATCGGCCTTGTCATTCAGCGGCAGAAGCTGCTCACGGAGGCCGAGCTGCGGCGGGTCAACCGCATGGTGTTCCAGATCTTTTTCTTCGTGATGATGTTTTACAATCTCTATACGACGAATCTGGGGGAAACGTTTCGACCGCGGCTCGTCGTTTTCGCCTTGACGGCGCTGGCTGTCTTTTACGGGGCGGCTTTTGCTCTCGTCTATCGCGGGGAGCGGTCAAATCGGCGGCGAGGGGCGATGATTCAGGCGATCTACCGCAGCAATTTCGTCCTCATGGGGGTGCCGCTCGTCGGTAATATGTTCGGCGAAGCGAATATTGCCGTGACGACCATGATGATCGCTATCGTGGTGCCGATTTATAACGTCCTCGGCGTGATCACCCTGGAGATTTTCCGCGGCGGAACGTGCAGCGTAAAGAAACTTTTTGCCGGGCTTTTGAAAAACCCTATGATCCGCGGCGCCCTCCTGGGGCTTTTCTGCCTGCTGTTGAAGGTTCCTGTCCCTGAGCCGGTGTTAAGACCGCTGTCGCAGGTAGCGGCGGCGACGACGCCTTTAGCGCTCATCATCCTCGGCGCGTCGTTTCATGCCGGGAGTACCAGCGAGCATCGGCCGCAGCTCGCCGTTTGCATAGTATCGCGTCTGCTCCTCGTCCCCGGCGCGGTGCTGACGGCGGCGGCGCTTCTCGGCTTTCGCGGCATTGAATTTGCGACGCTGCTGAGTATTTTCGCGACCCCCTGCGCTGTCGCCGGATTCGCCATGGCGCAGCAGATGGAGAGCGACGACGGCCTTGCGGGGAACGCCGTCGTCTTTACGACGGC
>CAJPUA010000235.1 GCA_905373705.1 uncultured Schwartzia sp.
ATATGTTGGCTCGAGCCGCCGCGCTCATCGGCAGCTATGTCCCTCCTGACAAAGAGCGGTTTCGTAAGCTGGTTCACAACGAACTCAGCCGCGCGCGCGGCAAGGCAGAAAAACTGCGGCAGGAAATTGCGGCCGCAGACGACGCGGAAACTGCCAAAATTATCGCGGACAACCTGATGATCTGCCAGTATCAGCTCGCTGACCATGCCGACGCCGAGGTTACCATCCCGGACATTTACAGCTCAACCGAAAAAACACTGACCGTTCCGCTGGATCAGCGGCTGACGATCAACCAGAATATCCAGAACTATTACCGCAAGTACAACAAATTAAAACGAGCGCAGGGGCTGCTTCGAAAACAAATCGCCGAATGTGAAGATAATATTCGGTATCTTTCCAGTATTGAAGCTTCGCTGGATGCTTCCGCCACGCTGGCCGAGCTTAACGACATTCGCGCCGAACTCATCGCCGGGGGCTGGCTGAAGGAAAAAATCTCCAGAAAAGGAACCGAAAAGTCTTCCCAGCCCTTCCGTTTTCTGGCCCCGGACGGTGCCGAGATTCTCGTTGGCAAAAACAATTACCAAAATGATCGGCTTACCTTCAAGACGGCCCGACGCGACGATATTTGGCTCCACACCAAGGATATTCCCGGTTCCCACGTCATTTTGCGCTGTGACGGCGGCGATCCTTCCCCCGCCGCGCTGGAACTCGCCGCTTGTCTTGCCGCCCATTTCAGCCAAGCCGCCGGTTCCTCGAATGTTCCCGTCGATTATACGCTCTGCCGTTTTGTAAAAAAACCGTCCGGTTCCCGTCCCGGATTCGTTATCTTCACCAACCAGAAAACGCTTTATGTCACGCCGGACAAAAACAGGCTGGCTGCCCTCCGGCAAGGCGAAAACTGAAATAAAAGAAAAAGAAGGGAGATCCATCCATGAATCATCCCTTCCTTCGCGGCGCCGACGTTCCTGTCATCCCTCCACGACCTCACGCAGCATCACCTGATCGACCGCGTCAAGCTCGCAGAGCTTCACGCTCACCGACTCGCGCGCCGACGTCGGTACATTTTTTCCCACGTAATCGGCGCGAATCGGAAGTTCCCGATGACCGCGATCTACCAAAACGGCGAGCTGAATAATATACGGCCGTCCCATATCGATAAGAGCGTCCAGCGCCGCCCGGATCGTCCGGCCGGTAAAGAGAACATCGTCGGTCAATACAATCGTTTTCCCTTGAATATCGACCGGTATCTGCGTCGCCCGAACAACCGGCTGATAAGAAAGCAACGATAAATCGTCCCGGTAAAGCGTAATATCGAGTATCCCGACCGGGGGCCTGACCCCTTCAATCCGCTCAATTTCCCCCGCGATACGTTCCGCCAGCGGGACGCCGCGGGTACGGATACCGACAAGCACCAGATCCTCCATTCCCTTATTTTTCTCCACGATCTCATGGGCGATCCGGGTCAGCGCTCGCCGGATTCCATCCTCATCCATCAAAATCGTCTTATCGGTAAAAGCTGTCATTTACGTTTCCTCCTGACCTGTTTTCCGCGAGTGCCGCAGGATTTCCAGTATCGCCCGCATATCCGGCGGCAGCGGCGCAATGAACGTCATTTCCTCTCCCGTCCCCGGATGGCGAAAGGTCAGCGACGCAGAGTGAAGGGCCTGTCCCGCAATCGCGAAAGGACTCTTTCCTCTTCCGTATTTCGGATCGCCCACAACCGGATGACCGATATAAGCCATGTGCACGCGAATCTGATGCGTCCGCCCCGTCAAGAGGCGGCACTCCAGCAACGTATACGCGCCGAACCGTTCCTTCACCCGAAACTGCGTCGTAGCCTCCTTGCCGTTTTGCCGGACGACCGCCATCTTCTGACGGTCCTTCGGGCTGCGGCCGATTGCGCCGTGAATGACGCCTTCCGCTTCCTCGATATTTCCCTCCACGAGAGCTAAATACACACGCCGCGCCGTTTTCGCCCGTATCTGTTCGGCAAGCTCGATATGCGCCTGATCGTTCTTGGCCGCTATCATTACTCCGGAAGTATCTTTATCCAGGCGATGGACAATCCCCGGCCGTACGGCGCCGTTGATCCCGGAAAGATCCCCGCAGTGCGCCAGAAGAGCGTTCACGAGCGTCCCTCCGGCGTTTCCGGCGGCGGGATGAACCACCATACCGCGGGCTTTATTGAGAACGACGACATCATGATCTTCGTATAGAATATCGAGCGGTAAATCTTCCGGCAGAACATCCGCCGATACCGGCGCAGGGGGCATGAATTCCACGCGATCCCCCGCCTGCAAAATATACCGGGACTTTTGCGGACGGCCGTTGACCAACGCCCCGCCGCCCGTAATAATCTTCTGAATATGGGAACGGGACAGGCCGAGCCGGCACTGGGTCAAAAAGATGTCTAATCGCTCGCCGGCTTTGTCGACAACAAAAGAAGAAACCTCTCCCATCAGCGATCCGCCTCCTTGCCGTCCTGTTGCAAGAGCGCGTACATAATACCGCCAACCCCGATAACAATGGCTATATCCGCGATATTAAAAACCGGCCAAACGCGAAAATCGAGAAAATCAATAACCTGTCCCCGCCAGATACGATCGATAAGATTTCCCATCGCGCCGCCCAGAAGAAGCGCGGTTCCATATTTTATTGCCGGAGACTCTTTTTGCAAACGCTGGTAAAAGCAAACCGCAACCACCAGCAGGATAACGCTCGCGACAATAAATATCCAGCGCTGCTCCGCCAAAATTCCGAAAGCGGCGCCTGGATTTTGAATATAAGTAATATGAAAGACGCCCGGGCAGACCGGTATTGACAGCCCCAGCGTCATAGACGACAGAATCAGCAGCTTTACCAGCTGATCAATAATAACTACGACTATGCTTACGATAAATAACAAAATAGACAACCCCGGTTCAGACGACAAGAATTATTTTCTCTCGCGGCAATCATTTTCTCCCGTACTCCCATACGC
>CAJPUA010000236.1 GCA_905373705.1 uncultured Schwartzia sp.
AGCGGCGCTGGGGCGGGAGCTGACGAAGAAATTTGAAGAATTTCACCGCGGCAGCTTAACCGAGCTTCTGCATGGCTTTTCGGAAAAGGAACCGCGCGGTGAGTTTGTCATCGTCGTAGCCGGAGTGGACAGCCCGGCTGCGGCAGGCGCCGAACGCGCGCCCATGGAGAGCGGCACAGCGAACGACACCTCGCTCTCTCCCGTAAAATTCGCCGCGCGGCTCGTTGCCGCCGGTCATTCCCCAAAAGAAGCTGCGCGTGAAGCGGCGAAGCGGCTCGGCATCTCGCGCCGCGTCGTCTATCAGGCACTCCTGGGAAAAGACGAAGAAGAAAGAGGAAGATAAGCGCTCGATCCTCTCTGCCGTAATAAAAACAGACGTCCGAAGGAACGTGCCAAGAGAGCAGGGCTGCGAAGCTTTCAGCTTCGCAGCCCTGCTCTCTTTTATGCAGTTGCTTTAACAAAAATGAAAAAGCGTCGGATAAAATTAAAATTAAATCGGACAAATGTTCATTTTTAATCTGTCAAAAAGAGGATATCCTTTGTGAATGTTGTATATTTATATATTATATTCGTGGTTTATTTCATTAAGTTATTTGAAAAAAGGGAGATGCGTACATGAAAAAGCGTAGTCTGGATGCATGGCTCGTACTATTTTTCCTGGGGAGCACAGGCGGGAGCATTGAAGCGGCAACCAGTGACACATTGGACGAATACACGCTGGATGCGATGGTCGTCGAGGCCGATCGGGAGAAGAACAAATTCGGCGACATCGTCACGGAGCAATCGTATTACCGCACGGGCGGCGACGTCGACGTCATTACCAGCGAGGATATCGCCCAGCGCCACTATGTGGATATGACCAGCGCGATAAAGACGCTGCCGGGCGTGCAGGTGAACAGCATCGGCTATCACGGCGGTGAGTATGGCGCCGGCACGCAGTACAATACGACGGTGACCATTAACGGCGACGATCGCGTCGTCGTTTGCCTGGATGGGCGGCGCGTCGATAACGCCGTCAGCGGCCTGATGAGCTCGCGATCCGCAAATTGGACGAAAGCGTTGACCAATCTCGATCAGGTCACCAGTATCGATAATGTGGAAAAAATCGAAATCATTAAAGGACCGGGTGCGTCTAAATACGGCGCCGACGCCACGGGCGGCGTCATCAACATCATCACCAAGAAAGGCGCGCTGGAGCCGCACGGCAAGATCGATCTCGCCGCCGGATCGTATCAGCACCGCGTTTACCGCTTTAATTATTCGGGATCGACGAAGGACGGGTCGTTTCGCTATTTCATTTCGGGGATGCGCGACCGGGGCGGCAGCACCAACTATTACGATCGTATGACCGCGCAGGAATATTAAGCGAATAATACCGGGTTTAATGATTCAAGCTTTAATATTCGCCTCGATAAATATTTTGGGAAGGATAAAAGCCTTACGTTTTCCTACAATCATACCGACGCACGCGACGGATACCCCATTACCGTGCCGGATTATCGTTATATGACGAAGGCGGAATATCTGGAGATGATGCACCGTTACAAAGTCTTAAAGCTGTATGGGGCGATCAAAAATCAGGGGTACCGTAACAATTGGTATGCCAACGGATTCAAGGGAAATGCTACCGGACATAATAATTTTGACTATGATCTCACGTATTCATTCGGGAAAGATCACGATATGGAGAGTTATGTCCGGGCGTATTACCAAATGCATAAATATTGGCTTGTCTGGGGGCCGAGCGAGGCGTCTGTCTGGGGGAGCCGGCCTGTCCCGACGCCATGGGACCCCGAGTGGGCCGAGTATATCAGAGCCCGAACGGTGACGGACAAGGACAGACGCAATAAGGATAACGACTATAACCACGGGCTGGAAGGGCAAATCGGGAAATCCTTCGGTCCCCATGACGTCCTCTTCGGCTGGGCGATCGACTGGTCGCGCCACGAGAGCTTTTCCATCAGTTCGATCACCGGGAGAGAAACGACGACGAACGTCAAGCAGACGACATTCGTCAGCTTTTTGCAGGACAAGATCCATGTGAATGACCGGTTTGAGATCGCGCCGGCGCTGCGGTTCCAGTGGGCGAATGCGGCGAGCACCAGCCAGGAAGCGGGAACGACTACCGAGGGAAACAGTAAGTATTCCAAAGTGACGGCAGCCGTCAACGCCGAGTACTTATTCTCCAAAGGCTTCAGTATTTTCGCCGGCTGGACGCAGGTGAACCGCCCGTTGAAACCGAATGATTATAAAATCGATGCGTCTCTCTATATGGACCAGAAGCTGGAAAACGAGCACGGAAACGCCTATACGATCGGGCTGAAAAAGGATTTTTCGCCGAATACGTCCGCGTTTATCAATTATGACTACATGCACATGGATAACGCGATTTCCCGGCAATCCGTCTGGGATGACAGGGTGGGAGACTTTCAGGCGAAATCGATCAATGCCCAGCAGACACGGCGGGCCTTCAATATGGGGATCAACCATCGCTTCAGCCCCCATTGGCGGGCGAGGCTCTCGTACGCGACCGTCGATGAGAGCTGGGCGGCCAAGCACGGGATGATCATTCAGCCGGGCTTAGGGATCGATTCCATTTACATCAATGCGTACATTAATGCGACCCGCCCGAAGCACAAGACGGTGCTCGATGTGAGCTATGAGCAGGGCAAATGGTCTTCCTCGCTGACTGCCATGCTGTACAGCGGTATGGATACGCGCTACTTTACGGCGAACCGCTTCTTGATTCTGGATTGGGTGCTGAATTATAAGATCAATAAGGATACCACCGTCTACCTGACAGTGGATAATCTGACGAATCAGGGCTACGAGGTCAAATACCATCCTTACGTGGGCAAGGGCGCCTACGCTATGCCGGGGCGCACCTTCATGCTGGGCGTGGAATACAAGTTCTGATAAAAATTGTACGAAGCAAGCGGCGCGGAAATTTTGCCGGACAATAAAAGAGACCGCCGG
>CAJPUA010000237.1 GCA_905373705.1 uncultured Schwartzia sp.
GCTCCACGATGTCGACGTGGTGCTGTTTGAAACGCACGCCGCCGATAATCGGTCGGAGCATGCGGTGACGGCTTTTGCCCGGGCGGCGTATCTTCTGGGGACAGGGTGCCGGATATTGGGCACTTTTGAGTGCCAGGGGCAGGTCAGCGCCGCGATTCGGGCGAAGCATGAAAAGCTCGCCGCGAACGATCCGCACGCCAAGGCAGGCGGCTGGAAGACCTCGATTGGCCATCCCGACGCTGCCGATCTCGAGGCCGCCGCCGATTTCGCCCGAAAGATGGAGAATAAGCGGGAGAGGCTGGACGCGTTTGAGGCGCGCATGGCGGCGAAAAAAGGCTGAAATACGTTTTTCGCTTATGAGCGGCGGGAAAACCGGCGTCCAGTGGCAAAATAAAACGCGGCGAGATTTCTGGTATTAGATACAATCTCGCCGCGTCTTTATTTTGTCGTTTATTCGCTCAGGAGAGGGACGGTCAGGCTGCCGGTGGGCATGAGGAGGACGCGGTAATCCGTTCCGACATATTTTTCCGCTTCGCGTAAAGCGTCTTCCACGCTGTCGACGGCGGCGGCAAACAGCATATCCCTCGCGAGCCGGCGGTCGAGACCGGTGACGAGGATATATTTCGCCCGCTTCATCAGGCGGCTCACTGCGTAGGCCTTGTTCGCGCCGATGACGAAGTGATCGGCCAGCTCCGCTTCGATGGCTTCCGGTGTTTTCAGGCGGCGGAAGGTCTCCTCGAGAACCTTGCTGCCGCTCCCTTCCTCACACTCGGCGAGGAGAATGACGACACCGCCGTCGCGCACCGCGAGAGCGGCGTTGTCCATGGTTTTTTGCATCTGATAGACGTTGATATCCTTCGGGTAGCCGCCGCAGCTGGCGATAACGACGTCCGCCTGCTGCTTGATCCTGACGCCGTAGACGGCGTCGACAAATTTGCAGGCTTCCTGATGGGCCTTGGCGTAATGCCCGGCGAACATTTTGAGGAAGCGGTGCTCGGCGTCGAGGACGGCGTTAAAGAGAAATACCTTCGCGCCGCGTTTTTCCATGGCTGCTGCCCAGAGGGCGACGCCCTCCATTTGATCCTCGTAGACGGGGTTATCCGTCGTCTTGCCGAGACCGGCGCGTGGGTCCATCATGAAGCTGTGGTTATGGCGCACCGTTTCCATCGCCGCGCAGCCGGGGAGAACAGCCTTTCGTCCCCCGCCGTAACCGCTGAAATAGTGATGGACGATCGTGCCGGTGAGAATGACGTGATCGCTGTGGGAAATGAGCCGGTTGATAAGCACCGGCGTGAAGCGGCTGGTCGCGCCGAAGTATTCGAAATCCTCGGGAACGTTGCAGTCGCTGTTATACATCTTGATCCGTCCCGCGACCTCGTTGCCGACGCCTTCGCGCATCTCCTCTTCGGTCATCAGGCGATGCGTGCCGAGGGAAAAGACGATCTGCATATTCGCGTCGGGGACGCCGAGGCGGTTCATCTCATTGACCAGCACCGGCATGAAATCAAAGCTGTTGGCGACGCGGGTCGGATCGTTGCAGATAAAGGTGACGGTGTCGCCGGGTTTCACGCTCTCGGCGAGCGGCGGAGCGCCGATGGGGTGGCGAATAGAGTCCAGCACCGCCCCGGGAATATCCGTCAGGGGCGCCGCTTCCGGCATTCGGATCTCGCCCAGCACACGTTTTTCGTCGAGGGAAAAGGTTTTCGTGCCGCGGCCATAGGGGAATGAGTACTCTTTCATCAGACAGACCTCCTTGGAAATAAATCACGGAAAGCTTCGTTACCTTTATTATACCGGTTTTTCGTTTGCGGGGGAAGAGGGAACCGATTTTAGCGGCGTTGGCTCGGATCGATTCCTTGAAAAATTTTTGATTTTTTTTAGAAACCCTGTCATTTGTCACAAGACACCCCGGAAACTTTTATGCTAAAATAGATGAGAATGAGTATAACACGGATGGGGAAAGGCGGTTCATCAGAAAAGGAGGAGTCTCAAATAAAAAAATGGAAATCTCTGCTCACGGCGGCGGTGAAGGAAGCGATCGCGCAGCTGGAATTTAATGGCAAGGACGTGCCTTCCGTATTGATCTGTAAGCAGAAATGAGGCGAGTGTTCCATGAGCATTAAATCATTCCTCCTTTCCTTCGTCATGGGCGCGTTGCTTGTTCCGGCAAGCCTTGCGTCGGCGTCATCGCTGCCGGAAGGGGCGGAGGATTTCGCTCTCGGCGGCATCCATATCGGCGACAGCACTGTCGATGTGGAGGAGCTCTACGGCGAGCCGGATCGTGTTGAGGATAATGAGCCCGGCCGCATGGGCCTGCGCACCTATTACTACGGCGACTCTTTAGAGGTGCATTTCGCCCTCGATACGGCGTGTGTCTATGACGTGATGGTGAACGGCGAGGACGCCGAGTCCAACGCGCTGCGGAAAGACGCAGAACAGCTCGCAACGCCGGGCGGCATTCATATCGGGAGCACCTTTGAGGATCTGAAGGCCGTCTACGGCTACATCCCTAAACCGCACTGCGACCACAGAGCGCCGCCGACCTGCGCCTATTTCTATGAGCAGGGCGGGGTAAGGATCGGTTTTTATATCTGCTCGGAGATGAGCCCGGGGATCCGCTCGATCTGGCTCTCCCGCACATAAATCGATGGGGTTCTCTTTGTTTGATATAAAGTATAAAGAGGGCATCCTCACTGTCTATGCCCATACCCGAGAGGGGGTCGGCAGCTTCAGAAAATTCCCGTGTGAGGACAGTATCGTGCAGCGCATTTGGCAAGAATGGAGAGAAAATTCACATCCGCATACGCGTGAGAATGGAGGAACTGCTATGAAAAAATTACATATTGCAGGCGTCGCGGCGCTGCTTCTTTTCGCATCGTTCGTGTCCGCGCATATAGTTCTCCCGTCGGCCGCCCGCGCGGCGGCAAGCGAGG
>CAJPUA010000238.1 GCA_905373705.1 uncultured Schwartzia sp.
GGGGAAAATCGCAATGCCTTCCGCCGCCGCGAGCTTTTCAAGGCGGGCGTAGTTTTCTCCCGCACCGGGGAGATCCATCTTATTCGCCACTAAAATTTGCGGCCGGCGCGCGATTTTTTCGCTATATTTTTTCAGCTCGGCGTTAATCCGGTGGTAATCCTCCACGGGATCGCGCCCCTCGACGCCGGAGGCGTCCACCACATGAAGAATGACCTTCGTCCGCTCCACATGACGCAGAAAATCATGCCCCAACCCCGCGCCGTCTGCCGCTCCCTCGATAAGCCCGGGAATATCCGCCATGACAAAGCTGCGCTCGTCGTCAACCCGCACGACCCCCAGCACTGGCGTAAGCGTCGTAAAATGATACTCGGCGATCTCCGGGCGCGCCGCCGAAACGCAGGCAATAATGCTCGACTTACCGACGCTGGGATAACCCACCAGCCCCACGTCAGCCAGGAGCTTCAGCTCCAGCGAAAGGCTGCGGCTCTCTCCCGGCTCGCCGTCAAGTCGGCGATGACTTCGCCGGTATCGGCATCCTTCACGATCGTTCCCGGCGGTACCTTGACGATACAGGTCGGCGCGTTATGACCGTACTGGTTCTTGATGTCCCCGTTTTCACCGTTTTCCCCTTTGAACCGACGATGATAGCGAAAATAGAGCAAGGTATTCATATTATTGTCAACGACAAAGACGACGTCCGCGCCACGGCCGCCGTCACCGCCGGAGGGGCCGCCCTTGGGGACAAACTTTTCCCGGCGAAACGCCGACTTCCCGTTGCCGCCGTCTCCCGCTTTCACCGTGATGGACGTCCGATCGATAAACTGCATAAAAACCCCCGGATACAAGAATACCTGCGCCCGAAGACGCAGGTACGTTTAAGACACCGCTTACGCTTGTGCTTTCGCTTCTTCCTCTGTGTAGACGCTGACCTGGCGCCGGTAGCGGCCCCGGCGCTCGAAAGCGACCTTGCCCGCAACCTTCGCGAACAGCGTATCATCCTTGCCAATGCCTACATTATGTCCCGGATGAAAATGCGTCCCGCGTTGGCGAACGAGAATACTGCCCGCCGTCACCACCGTATTCGCCTGCGCCTTCACACCCAGACGCTGCGCCGCGCTGTCGCGGCCGTTCCGCGTGCTGCTGACGCCCTTTTTATGTGCGAAAAGCTGTAAATCAAAATTGAACATCATGCTGTTTCACCCCCGTGAATCCTTCATCTGGACGGCATTGGGGTTCGTCCTTTGAATGGCGGCGAACCCTAAAAATGCCGTCTCCAATATTGCCTGAGTGAGGTCATCGGGCTCGCCCCGGAGCTTCATCCGCAAGTCACCACTCGGCCTGACAGAAAAATCAAGCGGCCGATGCAAATGCTCGCCTATCCCCAAAAGAGCGGCCTGCGCCAAAGCCGATATGCCGGCGCAGACGATATCCTGCCCCCGATCTGCCGTGCCGCTGTGGCCGTGCACCCGAAAGCCGGATATTTTCCCGTCTGATAAACGAAAAACGTCTATACGGATCATCGGCGATTACGCCTCGATCTTATCGATAACGACCTTCGTATAGGGCTGGCAGCGCTTATCGCCGAAACAGCGAAGGCGCTGGACCGCTATGTCGAGGAACCGGAGAAAATGGACGGGATAAAGGTCTACGACGCGGATAAAGACGAAGATCCGGAGCGCATCACGATCACGCGCAACGACCGGGGCGATTTTATCGTCAGCGGCAAGGCGCTGGAAAAACTCGTCGCCATGACAAATTTCGGCAACGACGAGGCGCTGCGCCGGTTTCAGTATATCTGGCGCATGAAGGGGATTGACAGCCGCCTGAAAAAGCGCGGGATAAAGGAAGGCGACACGGTGCATATCGGGGCGATGGAGTTTGAGTTCCGGGAATAAGAGCGGGAACAGAAGGAGAATATTTTGCTACGTCATACATTGACAGGGAAACAGAAACGTTTTCTGCGCGCCGAAGGCTCCCGGCGCGATCCGGTGGTGAATATCGGAAAAGAAGGCGTGACGCCGGCGCTGGTACAGTCGACGCGCGATGTCATTAAAAAGCAGGAGCTGATCAAGGTGCGTGTGCAGCGCAACGCGCCGGAAGAGCCGCGCACGCTCATCGAAATGTTGGCAGATCGCTCAGATGCCGATCTGGTGCAGTTGATCGGGCGCAATGCGCTTCTCTGGAAACGCAATTTCGAGAGACCGAAGATTGAGCTGCCCTAAGCGGCACGTATGGAGTACGATCCAGACAGGCGGGGAAAATATGGACAGAGCGGGGCTGAAAGAGGCCAGACGGATTGTCGTCAAGGTGGGGACGAGTACGATCACCTACCCGACGGGCAAGATGAATTTAGGGCGCATGGAAAAACTGGTGCGCGAGCTCACGGATCTGGCGAATCAAGGGCGGGAAATCGTCCTCGTGACGAGCGGGGCGATCGCCGTCGGCATGGATCGGATGGGAAAAAAGAAGCGCCCGCGCTCGATTCCGCAGCGACAGGCGCTGGCCGCGGTGGGGCAGGGGGCGCTGATGCACGCCTATGGATCCCTGTTTGCCGCTTACGGGCGAATGGCGGGACAGGTACTTTTGACAAAGGAAAATTCCCGGCGCCATCACCAATACACAAATTCGCGCAACGCCCTCAAAGCCATGCTGGCGATGGGCGTTCTTCCCGTCGTTAATGAAAACGACGCCGTCGCCGTCGATGAAGTGAAGATTGGCGACAACGATACGCTGTCGGCGACGGTGGCGACGCTGGTGGATGCGGACGTTCTTATTATTTTGTCGGACGTGGACGGTCTCTACACGGCAAATCCCGCGACGGATAAGAAAGCGCGGCTTATTCCCGAGGTGCGCGAGATAACGCCGGACATTGAAAAACTTGCGGGCGGCGCGGGCTCGGCGGCGGGAACCGGCGGGATGCGCACGAAGATCG
>CAJPUA010000239.1 GCA_905373705.1 uncultured Schwartzia sp.
TCATCCGCCCGCGCCACGGGAAGCGGCGCCAATAATATCAGCGTCAGCATTGCCGCCAGAAAGCGCGTTTTCACGGTTCTCATCGGCACGCCCCCCATCATGCCTTCAGCAGCCGCTTCAGGGAAATCGTGCTCCCCATCGCGCCGATGAACATGCCGCACAGAAGCAGCACGAGGCCGACGTAATCAAGAAACGGGTAAAGCGGAAGCAGCGGGAAAAATGCCAACGTATCATAAACCTTCGCCGTGATCATCCCGTAAGCCACCCGCAGCGCCACGAGCGCCAGAATACTCCCGGCAAAGCCCAGTACAATTCCTTCCAAAAGGAACGGCCAGCGGATGAACCAATCCGTCGCCCCCACGTATTTCATAATGGCGATCTCCTTGCGCCGCGCGATAACTGTCAGTCGAATCGTATTCGATATAATAAACAGTGTCGCTCCGGCGAGAAGCACCATCAATATCGCCCCAAAGAGACGGATCAGGCGCGTGATGTCAAAGAGATGCTCCACAACATCCTGCCCGTATTTCGCCATCTCTACGCCGTCCATTTGCTCAATCGACGCCGCCGCTGTTTTGACCATATCCGGGCGCCGTACCAGTACCTCAAAGGAATTGGGAAGCGGGTTCACGTCTCCCAGCGCGTCAAGCAAAAACTGCTGATCCCCCAGCCGCTCCTTAAAGCGCGTCAGAGCCGCTTCCTTGCCGACAAAGGTCACTTTTTCAATCCCCTGCAAAGTGGCGATCTGTTCCTCCAGCTTTTCAATCCGGGGCTCCGTCGTCTCGTCTTTCAGATAAACGCTGATCTCCACCTGTGACTCCAGCGCGGCGACCATTTTATTCATATTCATTACGATAATAAGGAACATGCCGAAAACGAACAGCGACACCGCCACCGTCCCGATGGAAGCGAACGCCATCCAGCTGTTGCGCCGCAGCGAAAAGAAAACCTCACGGACGACATACTCGCTCGTCCTAATTTTCATAGCCGTATACCCCCTGCGCCTCATCGCGAACGATGTGGCCGTCCTCAATGGCGATAACTCTCTTCTTCATCGTATCGACGATATGCTTATCGTGCGTCGCCATCACGATGGTCGTGCCGCCGCCGTTGATCCGCTTGAAAATATCCATGATCTCCCACGACGTTTCCGGATCCAGATTTCCCGTTGGCTCGTCGGCGATTACCAGCGCCGGATTATTCACGATCGCCCGGGCAATCGCCACGCGCTGCTGCTCCCCGCCTGACAGCTGGGAAGGGAAGCACTTGTATTTATCCCGCAGCCCGACGATATCCAGCACCGCGTTTACGCTGTGCTGAATACGACGGCGCGGCGCCTCGATGACCTGCATGGCGAACGCTACGTTCTCAAACACAGTCTTATCGGGAAGCAGTCGGTAATCCTGAAAGATAACGCCTAACTCCCGCCGCAGGTAAGGGACCTCACGGTGCGACATATGGATGACATCATGTCCATTCACTTCAAGCGAGCCGCCTGACGGCAGCACCTCGCGAAAGAGCAGGCGGATAAACGTTGACTTTCCCGCCCCGCTCGCACCGACAATAAACACGAAGTCTCCCTTCTCAATGGAAACATCAATATGTTCAAGAGCCACCGCGCCATTTTCGTATACCTTGGAGACATCTTTCATCTGGATCATGACCGCCACCCTCTCCTCATCGTCCCGCATCCATAATAGACCGCGAACCTGAAAGAAACCGGCAAACTGCCTCTTTACTTTAAGAATTCTCTCATTTTTCCATTATACCATAGAATTTTTTTTGCGGAATAGAAAAATCTTGGGCATCATAAGGACCCACGGATACCCCCATGTTTGTCGATTCGGTCGTAGCGTTGGAAAGCCCTTTCCTTCCTCATAGAAAAAGCGGCTTGTGCGCTGACACAAGCCATCGATTAACCCATAAAAACACGCCCACGGCGACATGCTGCTTACGTTTCCCCGCGGATTTTCTCCTCCAGTCGCTGCACCTCGCCTTCCAGTTCGGCGGCTTTCACATTCGCGTCCCGAGTCTCGCGCAGACGATCAAAAGAGTCGTCTCCCGCGAGCTCCTTCGCAATCCCCTCTAAATACTCCTGCGTCGCCGCGATATATTCTGTCCGACGGTCGGCGATAAGGCGCGCCGCTTCCGGCGTCGGTACCGCCGCCAAAGCCTCCGCCAGTGCCTGCCGGTTCTCCTTCATCTTTTCCACCAGCTCGGGCGTTGCGAGCGGCGATTTCCCTCGTATCTGTTCCAGCGCCTCGTCGTATTGATCGATGATCGGCTGCGTTTCTTCCAGGTACTGCCGCTGCGCCGCCCGCCGGGCTTCAGCCAGCGCCGCCAGATAATTCCCCAGATTGGTAATCTCCGTAACCCGCCATGTCCCATCCTCCAGCTCATCCATCCGCAATTTAAGGACATACGGACCCAGCTCCGGCTCATCAATAGCGATTCCCACATCCGCGACTTTGCCGTTCCGCGTTACATGATCGATTCCCTTAAACGCCGCCTGCCGCAGTCCGGTTCTACGCATCAGCTCATCCGTTCCCAGAGGGCGATCGCCCGCGCTTCCTTTTTCCACCTCGGTCAAAATACTTTCCCGCAGGCCGCTGACGATCGCCGGCTTTATAGCGTTAAGAATCCCCTGCGCGATAATCTCTTGGAGCGGATGATCCTCCGTCTCCTGCAGGGTTGCAGCCAAAAAATCGTCAAGACCATACGCTAAAACGCTATCGAGATCGACATGCTTTTGAAACGTTTCCCGGTCGTGCTTTTCTATCGCCGTGCGGATAAGCCCCAGCGAATATTCAGGCGTCTTCGTGTGATATCCGAAATACCAGACGCTCGTTCCCACCAAAAGCAGCAGGAAAACGACGGCCGCACTAAACTTTTTCATCAACCGTTTCCCCTCCTTCTCTGAACAGAAAACCC
>CAJPUA010000240.1 GCA_905373705.1 uncultured Schwartzia sp.
CCATGGCACGAGCGAGGGCAGTCGCTGGTTCTCACGCTGCCGCCTCTGGGTGTAATCTATCTGCGGCACGAGCCGGAGGAAAGCGACGAAAGCGGTGAAGAAAGCGAAAAACAAGGGCAGCGCAGAGGCGCGTTTCGTTGACGAAGGAGGGTTTACCGTCATGTTGAAGGTCCTTTTTGTGGCGGCGGAAGCGACGCCTTTTATCAAGACCGGCGGATTGGCCGATGTGGCCGGTTCTCTGCCGAAAGCGCTCAAGGCGGCGGGCGTCGACGTCCGGGTCGTTCTGCCTAAATATGCCGGAATCCCCGACGAATACCGCCGTCAAATGGAGCATATCCGGCATACGGAGATTTCTGTGGCGTGGCGGAGAAAATACGCCGGAGTTGAGAAGCTTAAGGCGGGTGGGATCACCTGGTATTTTATCGACAATGAGGAATATTTCGGCCGGGACGACTGCTATGGTTACGGCGACGACGCGGAACGGTTCACTTTCTTTTGCCGGGCCATACTGGAACTTTTGCCGGCGCTTGATTTTTGGCCGGATATCATTCACGCGAACGACTGGCATACGGCGCTCCTTCCTGTTTTTTTGAAGCTCGATTATCAAAGCGACGGGCGATATGCGCACATTCGCAGCGTTTTTACGATTCATAATCTCAAGTATCAGGGAATTTTCCCGAAGGAGATCATGACCGACGTTCTCGGGCTGGATTGGAAGTATTTTAATAACGGCGATTTTGAATATCATGACGCGGTTAATTTCATGAAGGGGGGCATCGTCTACGCCGACCACCTCACAACGGTGAGCCGTACCTACGCCGGGGAGATTCAGTACGAGTACTTCGGCGAAGGCTTGGACGGCCTTTTGCGAAGCCGCCGCGACAGCCTCACGGGAATCGTTAACGGCATCGATACGACGCTGTACGATCCGGCGAACGATCCGAACCTGATAAAAAATTATGACCGCGCCACGGCGCTGAACAAGATTGATAATAAGGTGGCGCTTCAGCGCCAGCTTGGTCTGCCCCAGCGTCGGCGGACGCCGATGATCGCGATGGTTACCCGGCTGGTGGAGGCGAAGGGGCTTGATCTGGTCGTGCGGATTATCGACGAGCTGCTGCTCCACGAAGATTTTCAGTTCGTTTTGCTGGGCGTCGGCGACCGGTTCTATGAGGACTGGTTTCAGGAACTGGCGTGGCGTCATCCGCCGAAGGTATCCGTCAATATTTATTTCGATAACGAGCTGGCGCAGCGTATCTACGCCGGAAGCGAGATGTTCCTGATGCCGTCGATGTACGAGCCGTGCGGAATCGGGCAGCTTATCGCCCTGCGCTACGGATCTATCCCCATCGTGCGGGCGACGGGCGGGCTGAAGGATACGGTGCAGCCTTATCATAAGGCGACAGGCACGGGGACTGGATTCGTATTCCCCAATTTTAACGCTCACGAGCTGATGTACGCGATTAAGCGAGGGCTGGGCCTATTTAAGCATATCGAGTCATGGCACGGTCTGGTCAATAACGCGATGGCGGCGGATTACAGCTGGGAAAAGTCGGCGAAGGAGTATAAGGCGCTGTACGAACAGCTGACGAGATAGCCTTTCGTTTTAACGGCGGCGCGAAGGGGGCGGCAGGGTGGCGGAGGCAGTGCATATCAAGCATGACTCGCAGGACGCGGCGTATCGATTTCCCACAGGGGCTCGTCCGGCGGGGAGCGCCGTATGGCTTGGGGTTCGCGTTACGGGAGCGACGGAGGCGTCCGGCGAGCTCCGCCTGTGGCAGGAAGGAACGGGCGAACGCCTCTATTCGCTGCGTGCGGAGCGGTCAACGAAAGACGGCGCGCTGTGGCTGGGGACGGAGACTGTCCTGCCCGAAGAAAGCGGCCTTGTCTGGTATTATTTTACGTTGACGGTAGCCGGCCAGACGGTTTACTACGGTAATAACGCGGAGCGGCTGGGCGGCGTGGGAAAGGCGGCGTCGGAGCCGCCGCCGTCGTTTCAGATCACCGTCTATGACAAAGAGGCCGATACCCCGGCGTGGTTTCGGCGGTCGGTCATATACCAGATTTTTCCCGATCGCTTTTGCCGCGGCGGCGACCGGCTTCCCGAAAAGCGGCGGGCGGTGCTGCACGCCTCGTGGCAGGACGCGCCGCAGTATTATAAGGACGAGGTGTCGGGCGAGGTTCTGGCCTATGATTTTTTCGGCGGCGATTTGGCGGGCATCCGTTCGCGCCTTCCTTATTTACGAGATCTGGGCATTTCGGTCGTTTATCTGAATCCGGTCTTTGAAGCGGAAAGCAACCATCGTTACGATACGGGCGATTATAAAAAAATTGATCCGCTGTTGGGAACGGAGGAGGAGTTTCGAGAGCTCTGCCAGCACGCCCGGGCGCTGGGGATACGGATTATTTTGGACGGCGTATTCAGCCATACGGGAAGCAACAGCCGTTATTTCAACCGGCGGGGGGAGTACGACAGCGTCGGCGCATACCAATCCCCGGAGTCGCCCTATTATCCATGGTACGATTTCGTCAATTATCCCCAGGAGTACCGCAGCTGGTGGGGATTTGCCACGCTGCCGAACGTGCGGGAGACGGAGCCGTCGTATATGGACTTTATTATCCGCGCTCCGGACAGTGTGCTTCATCATTGGCTGGCGGCGGGGATCAGCGGCTTTCGCCTCGACGTCATCGACGAGCTGCCGGCGGAGTTTTCCCAAGCCTTTTATCAGGAAATGAAGCGGACCGATCCCGAAGCGGTGCTGATCGGCGAGATCTGGGAGGACGCGTCGAATAAGATCGCTTACGGAAAGCAGCGGGCCTACCTTTCCGGGCGCGAGATCGATGGCGCGATGAATTACCCCTTCCGGGCGGCGACGCTAGATTTTTTATTGAGAAAGACGGAGGCGGCGGAGATGAAC
>CAJPUA010000241.1 GCA_905373705.1 uncultured Schwartzia sp.
AGATATTAATAATTATACATCAATATCGCATAAAAATGCAAGTGAAAATAAAAATTTTTAACGATCCCGGCCTTCGTTACCTAACGACAGCTTATGATCCATCATTTTCCGCCCCCGCGCCTCAGCGCTTCCTGCGCCGTGAAAAAATTATAGACGGCCTGCGCCGCGCTTTTCGTCATGCCGGGCGCTTTCGCCAGCTCATCAGGCGACGCGGCGCGAATCTTCGCTAAATTGCCGAAATGGTTCCACAGCGCCTGCCGCCGTTTGGGGCCGATCCCGCTGACGTGGTCGAGAACCGAAACGAGATTGCGCTTGCCGCGCAGCTTGCGGTGATAAGTGATAGCGAAGCGGTGCGCCTCGTCGCGAATGCGCTGCATAAGATAGAGCGCCTGGCTGTGGCGCGGCAAAATGACGGGATCGGACTTTCCCTCGACGAAGATCCATTCAAACTGCTTCGCCAGCCCGACGACCGGCACTTCACTATGCCCCGCGCCGCGGATAATCTCCAGCGCCGAGCTGAGCTGCCCTTTGCCGCCGTCGATGACGATAAGATCGGGCATGTCCTCAACTTCGTCTTTACCGTAGCGCCGCTCCGTCACCTCGCGCATGGAACGAAAATCGTCCGGTTTTCCCTCGGCGCTTTTAATGCGAAAACGCCGGTACGCCGCTTTATTGGGAACGCCGCCCTCAAAAACGACCATGGAGGCAACCGTCTCCGAGCCTTGCATGTGCGAAATATCGAAGCATTCCATCCGCCACGGCAGATGACGAAGGCCTAAATAATCGCCTAATTCTCGGACGGCGCCCTCGGTCTCGGCCGTCGCCGTCCGCAGGCGCGCCGCTTCGTCGGACAGGTACTGCGCCGCGTTGTTTTCCGCCATCGCCACAATGTCGCGCTTCGTTCCCCGCTGCGGCACTTCCAGTACCACCCGTGCTTCTTTCCGCTCCGTCAGCCAATCGGCGATAACCGTCTGCTCGGGGAGGGAAAAGGGCAGCAGAACCTCGCGCGGAACAAAGGCCGCCCGATGGTAATACTGCTTCAAAAACGCCGCCAATAAATCCTCGTTGCTTTCCTCGTCGCTGCCGGACAGGAGAAAATGCTCCCGTCCCACCATCTTCCCGCTGCGAATAAAAAAGATCTGTACGCAAACGCCCAGTTCAGAGCGCGCTAAGCCGACGGCATCCTGATCGCCGGAGCCGGTGACGATGCGCTGCTTTTCCGCGACGCGCCGCACCGCCTGGAGCTGATCGCGCAGGCGCGCCGCCAGTTCAAATTGCAGCGTCTCCGCCGCAGCCGTCATCCGCGCCGTAAGAATCCGCTCGACTTCCTCCGTCCGCCCCTCTAAAAACAGGCAGACCGCCGCCACCATTTTGGCGTATTCTCCCGGATCAACCTCGCCGGTACAGGGTGCGAGACAGCGCTTAATATGATATTCCAGGCAGGGACGGTCAACGTCCATGTGCTTACAGGTGCGCAACGGAAAGAGCCTCCGGAGCAGCCGGAGGCTCTCATGTACCGCGCCGACCTGCGTGTAAGGGCCGAAATAGCGCGCCCCATCCTTTAAAATACGCCGGGTAATCAGCACCCGGGGAAACTTCTCCCCCAGCGTGACCTTAACGTAGGGGTATGTCTTATCGTCTTTCAGACTAATATTGTACCGCGGCCGATATTTTTTGATGAGATTGCACTCTAAAATCAGCGCCTCGATCTCCGAGCCGGTCAGGATCGTCTCGAAATCGGCAACCTTCGCCACCATCGCCCGCACCTTCGGTGACTGGTTCCGGTTGCTCTGGAAATACTGCCGCACCCGATTTTTCAGCACTACCGCCTTGCCGACGTAAATGACCTTCCCCTGCGCGTTTTTCATGAGATAGACGCCCGGTGACGACGCTAAAAGGGCAAGCTTCTCCCTGACGGCTTCCGTCATGACTTTCGCCTCGCCTTCGCCGCTTCCTTCAGCACCGGTTTCAAGTATTTCCCGGTGTAGGAACGGCGGCACTTTACGATTTCTTCCGGCGTTCCCGCGGCGACGATTGTTCCGCCCTGGTCGCCGCCCTCGGGCCCCAAGTCGATGATATAATCCGCCGTTTTAATGACGTCGAGATTATGCTCGATAACGATAACCGTATCTCCGCCGTCCGTCAGCCGCTGGAGAATCTCCAAAAGCCGGGCGATATCCGCCGTATGAAGTCCCGTCGTCGGCTCGTCGAGGATGTACAGCGTTTTCCCCGTCGAGCGCCGCGACAGCTCCGTCGCCAGCTTGACGCGCTGCGCCTCGCCGCCCGACAGCGTAGTCGCCGGCTGGCCGAGTTTGATATAGCCCAGTCCCACGTCGTCGATGACCTGCAAACGGCGGGCGATTCTCGGAACATTTTTGAAAAACGCGACGGCCTCGGAAATCGTCATATTGAGAATATCGGCAATGGTCTTGCCTTTATATTTCACTTCCAGTGTTTCCTGGTTGTAGCGCGCCCCCTTGCAGACCTCGCAGGGAACGTAGACGTCGGGCAGAAAGTGCATTTCGATCTTGATGATCCCGTCGCCCCGGCAGGCCTCGCAGCGCCCGCCCCGGACGTTGAAGCTGAACCGGCCCGCCTTGTAGCCGCGCACCTGCGCTTCCGTCGTGCCGCTAAAAAGCTGGCGGATACTGTCAAACACCCCGGTATACGTCGCGGGATTGGAGCGCGGCGTTCGCCCGATGGGAGACTGATCGATATTGATGATCTTATCGATATTTTCCAGCCCATGAATGACCTTGTGCCGCCCCGGCTTTCCCTTGGCGCGATACAGGCGGGCGGCGACGCCCTTATAGAGAATTTCGTTAACCAGCGTGCTTTTGCCGGAACCGGAGACACCGGTCACCAGCGTCAGCACGCCTAGCGGAAACTTCACCCG
>CAJPUA010000242.1 GCA_905373705.1 uncultured Schwartzia sp.
TTTACGCGTTCCCGCGGAAAGAAAAGCGTTTCGCCGCCGCCATCAGATTCTTTTTCAGGATCCGCAGGGATCGCTGTATCCGGATTTTTCGATTCGCCGCCTGATGGAGGAGCCGTATCGTGTCCATCGGGACGATTTAGGCGCGCCCGATTGGACGTGGATCGACGAATGTCTGCGCCGCGTCCGCCTCGATAGGGAGATTTTAGATCGCTATCCGGCGCAGCTATCCGGCGGACAGCTCCAGCGCGTGTGCCTGGCGCGGCTCCTCATCCTGCGCCCGTCGTTCCTTGTTCTCGACGAGCCGACGGCGATGCTCGATCCCACGGCACAGGAGGAAATTCTTCGCCTGTTGAAAGAATTGCAGAGGGCGGAAGGCCTGACGTATTTCTTCGTGTCCCACGACCTCGATTTAGTGCGCTACATGGCGGATACCGTGGGGATATTGCATAAGGGCGTAATTATCGAGGAAGGGGCGGCGAAAACCGTTCTCTCACATCCCCGGACCGCCTTCACGCAGAAGCTGGTGCAGCAATTTTCTCAATGAATGTGTGTACGCTAATAGCCCCCTTCAGTCGAATGACCGAGGGGGGCTATTGGCGTCATTATTTGGTTAGTTTTTGTAGACGGACAGGCGCCGTTATTTCAGCCCCAATAGCGCGTCTAATTTTTCTTTGTCGAAGCTTACGACGAAGTCTTTGCCGTTCACCGTGGTGACGGGAACGATATCGGCTCCGGAGAGGGCGACGGCGGCGTCGAAATCTTCCTTGCTGTGCTCGACGTTGTGCTCTTCGAATTCTACGCCCCGGGATTTCAGATACTTTTTGACTTTGTCGCACCAAGGGCAGTTGGTGATAGAATACACTTTTACCATGAAATTTGTCCTCCTTTGATGAATGAAGAGTGAGTCGGTGAGGTTCAGGCGCGCCGGGAGGCCAGATATTTGTCCGCTAAAAGCGCCGCCGTCGTGCCATCGGCGGCGGCGGTGGTGAGCTGGCGGATTTCTTTTTCCCGGACGTCTCCGGCGGCAAATACCCCCGGCAGGTTCGTTCGGCAGTCTTCTCCGGCGGCGATGCGTCCTTCCGGCGTCAGGGTCACCTGTCCCGCAAAGAGGGCGGTGTTGGGAATGACGCCGATATTGACGAAAATGCCGTCCACGGGAAGTTCCCTCGTCTTGTCCTGCGCTTTGTCGTAGAGCGTGACGGAGCTCAGGCGACCGTCGCCGTGGAGGGCGCGGACTTCCGTCTGCAGCAGGATCTCCGCTTTTGGATTTTGCCGGAGCTTTTCCTGCGACACCGGGTCGGCCCGCAGCTCGGAGCGGTGGATGAGATACACCTTGCGGCCATACTTCGACAGAAAATTCGCCGCGTCCACCGCCGCGTTGCCGCCGCCCATGACGGCGATAATTTTGTCCTGGTACATGTGGCCGTCGCAGAGCTCGCAGTAGTGAACGCCGCGCCCGGCATACGTCCCTTCCTCAGGGAGGGGGAGCTTACGCCGGTTCATGCCGGTGGCGAGAATGACCGCGTCGGCTTCATAGATGCAGCCTTCCGTTTCCACGATTTTCGTCTGCTTCGTTAAATCCACCTTCACAATGGCATCGAATTCATCGACCACCGCTCCGAAATGTTCGGCTTGCTTCTGGAGGGTGGCGATGAGGTCGCCGCCTTTGATCACTTCGTAGCCGGGGTAGTTCTCAATACCGGTGGCGTTGGCGATCTGTCCCCCGACGAGGGCGTTTTCCAATACCAGCGTGGTGAGGTTCATCCGCCCGGTGTAAAGGGCCGCGGTCAGGCCGGCCATGCCCGCGCCGATGATGATAATATCTCGTTTTTTCGTATCTTTTGCCATAGATTTCGCCTCCTTGGGCTGGGAAACAGCGCTTAGGGTATATTATTGCAGAGAAATTCCGTTTTGTCTAATTTTTTCCGCGTTTCGCCGGCAGAGATTATTCGCTGTCGCGATGGGCTTCGCGCCATTCCTGCGGCGTCATGCGGTACTGCGCTTTAAAGGCGCGAAAGAACGGGAGATAGTCGCCAAATCCGCAGAGCCTAGCGATTTCGCTAATGGGAATCGGCGGTTCGTCGAGGAGGCGGGCGCGGGCGAGAAGCAGGCGCTTGCTGGTGACGTACTGGCGCACGCCGTAGCCGGTCGCGGCTTTGAAGCGGTGCATAAGATAGGAGCGGCTGACGTAGGCTGCGGCGGCGAGCCGGTCAATCGTGAGCGGTTCCGTCAGATGATCGTTGATGTAGGTCAAAAGCTCCTCGATTTTTTCATCGGAGATCGCGGCGGCGTTGGTTCCCAGCTCGTGATCGAGGAGGGCGCGGTTGAGGAGAATCATAAATTCGACGAACAGCATTTCGGTGTAAAGCGCGTTGGCGAAGCCATGGCCGCGGGCGGTGCGCTCCAGCTTTTCCATGTGAAAGAGCAGATCGTGAGTTTTCCCCGGGGGAAGGTGCATGACGCTCGACGAGCGGAGCTCCGGCGAAAAGCAGGCGGCGAGATCGTCGCCGTCTCGCTGGTAACGCGAGAGAAGCTCCGGCGCGAGGTAGATGACGATGCGCTCGTAAGGCGCGCCGAGAGAGGGCAGAGGACGGTGAATTTCCCCGGCGCGAACGAAAATGATGTCGCGGGGGGCGAGCCGCCAGGTTTTTCCCTCGATGGCGTAGCCGGAATTGCCGCTTAAAAAGAGAATGATCTTGTGAAAGTCGTGATAATGAACAGGAATGGGGGAAAAAACCGGATCGCTCAGGCGAAAGACGCGAAACGTTTCCCGAAGGTAACCGCGTTTCGCGGCGTCCGTCTTTATCGAAGCGGTGCCGCCGTCCGTGGTGAGCGTATTGCCGTCGGGGGAAGAACCGCTGCTTTTCAATCGGCTGTCGTCAGGCATGAAAAC
>CAJPUA010000243.1 GCA_905373705.1 uncultured Schwartzia sp.
CTTCGCCACGACGGCTATGCACCGCGCCAAAACGTCAGTTGAGCCCTTTGCGCCGGTTGAAGCAATCACGGCAATAGACCGGTCGGTCATCCTTCGGCTCGAACGGAACCTGCGTATCGCGGCCGCATTCCGCACAGACCACCGTAAACATCTGACGCGGTTCGCGCTCTCCTCCGTCCCGGGAACGGCGGCGCTTGTCGCGACAGTCGCGGCAGCGAGCCGGCTCGTTTTCGAAGCCTTTTTCCGCGTAAAACTCCTGTTCCCCGACGGTAAAGATGAAATCTTTGCCGCAGTCCTTGCATACCAACGTTTTGTCTTCAAATACCATTCAGAAATCCCCTCACCTTAATGTTGCGAAGGCGGCGTGCGCACTCCGCTGCTGCTCTTCGCAGGCACCGCGCGACAGCTCAGGCCTGCACGTCGACCATCGTCCCCAGATTAGGGTCGAGGCTCACTGTTTCAGCCGAAGCCAGCAGCTCCTCCACGCCCTGTCCCGCCATATTCATTGCGTCCTTCATCACCGAAAGCTGTAAACTCTGCTCTGTTTTCGCCTGAGTAAGCCCGACGCTGAGCGAAGCAATGCTCATAGTAAGATCCATAAAGCTCTCCCCTTTTTCAAAAAGACTGGTACTGGTTGTATTATAGTAGAAACGAGAAAAAAGTGCAATCTTTATTTCTTCCCGCCGCCAACCGCATCCCGCCGTGTTTTTTACCGCCCCTCGCAATAATCCCGCCATATCTTTCGGTACAGCTCTTCCATGTCGTGCATGTACGCGGCGCCGTCCATCAGCCGCGATTTTTGCACAGCGCGGCGCAGCTTTGCGTGAAACTCTCTTAATATAGGAAGCGACCGGGCGATGCGCACCGCCTTGTTGATATACTCCGTATCGCTTCCCGCTACCAGCTCCGGCAAACCGGCGTTTTCCAAAATCGTAGCGCCGTAGCGGGAAGCGTGGGACGTCCCTCGGAGGCTTACGACCGGCACGCCCATGACGAGCGCTTCGCAGGTTGTCAGACCGCCGTTATAAGGCGTCGTATCGAGAGCGACGTCGATATCGGCATATTGCTCAAGATAATCGGGGCTGTACGGGCGCAATTCGACCCGAGCCGGGTCGATGCCGATGCCTTTAAGGCGCGCCGTCGCTTCCGCCCGGCCGTCGGGAATACTGGCGATTTTTCCCTTCAAAATAAAACGCGCGTCCGGCACGGCTTCTAAAACGCTGCGCCAAAGAAGCAGAGTCTCGCGGCTGACCTTGGCGAAATTATTGAAACTTCCGAAGGTGACGAAGCCGTTTTTTTCCGCCGGGGGCACGACAGCCTCGCGCGGCAGCTCGCGCACGATGTCCGGGGCGTAGCAGAGATGGCAGTATGGGAGCAGCGCGATTTTTTCGGTAAATCCGCGTGCCGGCTGCCCCGGGGGCAGGCAGATCATGTCGGAAAGGAAATAATCCGTCTCCCGAAGGCCCGTCGTATGAATATCGCCTATGCCTGATATCTGGACAGGCGCGGGCTTCAAGGCGAGAATGGGCAGACCGGAACCTTGCGAATGGCCGGAAAAATCGACGAGAATATCAATTTTGTCCTCAAATATCCGCCGCGCCGCCTCCGTCGCCGTAATCTCGCTGACGTCGCGCCACACCGCCGCAAAGCGCCGAAAGCGACGCGTCACCTTATCGCCGGCGCCGCGTTGGTAACAGTACACGTTAAAATCGAGCTTGCTGTAATCGCGTAAAAAGGGGGTCAGAAAGTTCGCCACCGCGTGTTCGCGAAAATCCGGCGAAAGATAGCCGATACGGAGTTTTCGCTGGGGAACGCCGTCGGGTCGCGTATGCGGCAGCGTCACCTTGGCGCCAAAAAAGGCGTTATAACGCTCCCGCCGCGCCGCCGTCCGGGCATCTTCCGCGAGATAATTCATAAGGAACAGTCCCTTGCCGTAAAGTTCCGCTTTTTTCTCCGTACCTACGGCAAAGCTGCTCAGGGCGAAGCACATATCCGAAGCCTCCGCCGCCCGCCCTAAAAGATAAAAGGCGTCCGCCAGAAGGCCCCCCGCCCGCTCTAAAATTCCCCGCTCCGGCTCGCTGAGCTCGCCCGCTTTCACCTCCCCCAGATGCCAGAGGCGCTCCAGCGCAGAGATCGCTTGGTATAGCTCAAAATTAGCCGCCGCCACTTCGCCCGTGACGAGGAGCATCCGCCAGTTCTTCGGATCGGCGGACAGCCCGCGCCGGGCAATCCGCCGCGCCTGCTCTTCGTCGCCTAAATAAAGCGACGCCTGCGCGAAAAGCGCCAGAGCGTCCAGGTCGTCCAGATCATGCGCCAATATTTCCCGCGCGCAGGCGCGCATCGCCTTAAAATCACCCGCCGATAGAAAACGCTGTGCCGTTTCCAGCCATTCCCGTTTTTTGTCCGCTCCGATTCCCATAACCGCCCTCCTCTTTTTCTGTTTATTCGCTAATCCTTCGCTGATTTCCTGCCTCACCGCGGACCGCACAGCAAAGCACCTTCGGCTTTATCCGCAGAAAAAAACGCATTGGGACACGCCGCTCCTCATGCCTTTACGGCATAGCCGACGTCTTCCCAAACAGGCGAAACATCTTTATCTCAAAGGATTTTCCCCGTTGACTTCTCCCCGGCGGAATATTATAATGAACCTGAAATATGAATTGTCTGACAGAGGAACGGCGTTCTTTCAGACGGCAGTATCACATTATATTGGGAGGGGTCTAAGGTATGCGCAACAAAGGTATTGCTCTGTTCTTGATGATGGTCATGGCACTGGCGACAACGCTTCTCACCGGCTGCGGCGGCGGGCCGCAGCAAGCTTCCAGCGGATCAGGCGGCGCGGCAGGAAAGCCAAAACTCATGATCTATACTTCAATGAAAGAGGCTCTG
>CAJPUA010000244.1 GCA_905373705.1 uncultured Schwartzia sp.
ATGGATCTGGCGATCGTCTATACAAAGCAGGAAGCCGCGGTCGCGGGAACGTTCACGAAAAATCAGGTGGCGGCGGCTCCTGTTTACGTATCGAAGAAGGTCGTTGCCGAAGGCCGGGCACACGCTATCGTCGCCAATGCCGGGTGTGCCAACGCCTGCACAGGGGAGCCGGGGATGCGCGACGCGCGGGAAATGGCAGAACAGACGGCCGAGGCGCTGGGGTGCGCTGCAAACGAGGTTGTTGTGGCGTCGACGGGCGTCATCGGGGTGCGTCTGCCCATGGATAAGGTGCACACCGGGATAAAAGCCGCGGCGGCATCGCTTTCGCCGGACGGCAGCGCGGCGGCGGGGGAAGCCATCATCACGACGGATACTTATGCTAAGGCGGGCGCGACGGAGGTCGCGATCGGCGGGAAAAAGGTTCGTTTTGGCGCCATCGCTAAAGGTTCAGGCATGATTCAGCCGGATATGGCGACCATGCTTTGCTTCGTCACAACGGACGCGGCGATTGAGCAGAAGCTTTTGCAGGAAGCGCTGGCGGAAGTCGTCGAAGGAACGTTCAACATGATCTCTATCGATGGCGATATGAGCACGAACGATATGGCGGTCGTCATGGCGAACGGCGCCGCGGGAAATCCGAAGATTGCGGAAAAGGATGCGGATTACGACGTTTTTTGCGCGACGCTGAAAGAGCTGTGCACGGGACTCGCCCAGCGGATCGCCGCCGACGGCGAAGGGGCGACGAAGTTCCTGACGATCGAGGTGATGGGAGCCAAAACCTTCGCCGACGCCAAGCAGGTGGCGATGAGCATCGCGAAGTCGCCGCTCGTCAAGACGGCGTTCTTCGGCGAGGATCCGAACTGGGGGCGCGTCATCTGCGCCGTTGGTTACGCCGGGGTGCCGATGGCGCCGGAAAAAACGGTCGTGAAGTTCGGTGGGATTCCCGTTTACATGCACGGCACCGGCGCATTGTTCGACGCCGGGGAGCTGGATAAGGTTATGGCGGCGCACGATATTGTCATCACCATCGAGCTGGGACTGGGCGAAGCGTCGGCGACCGTCTGGTCCTGCGATTTCTCGTATGAATATGTGAAAATTAACGGCGAATACCATACCTGAGGAGGGCGCGTAATGTTTTCACCGCGGGATACAGCGGATATTCTGGTAGAAGCGCTGCCTTACATCAAAAAGTTTTTCGGGCAGACGATCGTCATTAAATACGGCGGCAAGGCGATGATCAGCGACGAGCTGAAATCAAAGGTGATCACCGACATTACCCTGATGAAATACGTCGGTATCCGGCCGGTCATCGTTCACGGGGGCGGTCCGGATATTACCGGTTTTTTGCAGAAAATCGGCAAGAAATCAGAGTTTGTCAGCGGGCTGCGCGTGACGGATAAAGAAACGATGGCCATCGCCGAGATGGTTCTCATCGGCAAGGTGAATTCGGAAATCGTCAATCGCTTGAGCCAGGCCGGTAATCACGCGATCGGCCTTTCCGGCAAGGACGGCAGCCTGATCCGGGCGCGGAAAAAGCTCGCCGAAGTCCACCGTGAGGGGAAGATTGAGCGCGTCGACATTGGCTACGTCGGCGAGGTCGAGTCAATCACGGCGTCGGTTCTCAGCGATATGCTGGAGGGCGGCTATATTCCCGTTGTCGCTCCCGTGGGCGTGGGGGAGAGCGGGGAAAGCTACAACATCAACGCTGATTATGTGGCGGCGAAGGTCGCCGGGGCGCTGCACGCGGAAAAGCTGCTGCTCCTTACGGACGTGGAAGGGATATACAAAAATTACGCGGACAAGTCGTCGTTTATTTCGTCGCTGACGGAAGAGGAGGCGCGGCGATATATTGACGACGGCGTTATCTCCGGCGGCATGATCCCAAAGGTGGAAGCGTGCCTCGGCGCGCTGGCGGAGGGGACGCGCAAGACTTCGATCATCGACGGGCGGCTCCCCCATTCGCTCCTTTTAGAGCTGTTCACGGAGCAGGGGATCGGCACGGAAATCGTACGCTAGGGGGAATCGTTTTATGAAAGAGCGGGACGAACAAATCTTTGCCAAGGATAAGGCGGCGTATCTTCCGGTATTTTCTCGGTATGGCATTGTCCTCGACCACGGCGATGGCGCTTATGTCTATGACAGCAGCGGCAAAAAATACATCGACTTTCTGGCGGGCATCGCGGTTAACGTGCTGGGGCACGCGCACCCTGCGCTGGTGCGGGCCGTGACGGAACAGGCGAAGAAGATGATCCATTGCTCGAACCTTTACTATACGCAGGCGCAGGCTGACGCGGCGGCGCGGCTGGCGAAGCTGAGCAGATTGGGAAAGGTGTTTTTCGGCAATTCAGGAGCCGAGGCGAACGAGGGCGCGATCAAGCTGGCGAGAAAGCACGCCTGGCGAAAAGATCCGGGAAAAATTGAGATCATCACCGCCTATCACAGCTTTCACGGACGGACGCTGGCGTCGCTGACCGCCACGGGGCAGCCGCATTATCACGAAGGATTCGGCCCTTTGCCGGGTGGTTTTTCTTACGTCGATTATGGCGACAGCGGCGCATTGGAAAAGAAAATGAGTGAAAAAACCTGCGCCGTTATGCTGGAGACGATTCAAGGCGAGGGCGGCGTCCATGTTCCGCCGCCCGGCTATCTGGAAAAGGCGCGCGAGCTCTGCAACAAATACGACGCCTGCCTGATCCTGGATGAAATTCAGTGCGGTATGGGGCGGACGGGGACGTTCTTCGCCTATGAGCAATTTGGCGTCAAGCCGGACATCGTGACGCTGGCGAAAGGGCTGGCCGGGGGCGTGCCGATTGGGGCATTCATCGCCAGCGACAAAGTGGCGGCGGCGTTTGCTCCCGGTGATCATGGATCGACCTTTGGC
>CAJPUA010000245.1 GCA_905373705.1 uncultured Schwartzia sp.
CGCCGACGGCCCGGCGAATCTTCTGAACGCGGCGCGCCTCGCGGTATCTCCTGCGGCGCGTGATCGCGGTGTGCTGGTGACGATGAACGACGAAATATTCTCCCCTGCTTCCGTAACCAAGCGCTCTCCCTCCCGCCTCGACGCCCTCGCCGCGCCAAACGGCGGTGCAGACGGCGCTATCGTCGGCGGGCAGATCGTCTTCTTTCACCCATCGCGGCCGACTTCCCTTCGTTTTCCTATTCCGGACGCGCCGCTTCCCAAAGTCATTATCCTTTATGGCTACGCCGGCGACGACGGCTCCCTCGTCAGCTCCGCCGTCGCCGCTGGAGCTAAAGGCATCGTCTACGCCGGAGCCGGTATGGGAAGCCTGCCGCTCCCTGTGGAAACGGCTCTCATCACCGCGCAGAAAGCCGGCACTGCTATCGTCCGCGCCAGCCGCCTCCCCGGCGGTCTCGTTATTTCTTCCCCAAGCGCCAACCCCTTCATCGCCAGCGGCGCCCTGTCCCCTGTCAAGGCACGTATTCTCTTACAACTCGCCCTGACGCAAAAAAGCGACCCCGCCGCTTTACAGGATATTTTCCGGCGTGCCGCCTGGCCGCCCTGCTAACCAATCGACTAAGCCTGCATTCCTGTTGAATCCGACGCTTCTCTCGCAAGCGCATCCGCAGGATCCTCGTCATGGTCGATGCAGAAGGATACAAAGTCCTGCGTTTTGGGTATACGCTTGAAAATTCCTGTTTTACGAAATGCAGATAGAGTCTCCTCGCAAAGCCGGAGCATGTCGGCACATTGCCGTTCGATATCGTCCTGATATTTTTCGATGAGCGCTTCCTCGGTAAATAACTCGATTTCCGAGATATCCGCATACGTCCAGTCGCCGGGATTGTATCGGAGTTTCTTGACGGACTCCGCGTCTGTGCGGTATTTTTCGTTGTTTTCCTGATATTCCTGCAACGTTTTCAGAAAATCTTCCTGTGTGTTCATGCCAACCAGAAATTCAGCGTATTCGCTATTGCAGTCAAACGCCAGTGCATAAAATTCCGAATGCGGATGTCCGTTTAGGAAAGTTTCCATGTCGGCAGAAATCTGCGCAATGATCTCTTCGGTTTTCATGCTCCGTCACCTCGGTGAGCTTTATTATATCATAGCTGATCAAAGAGAGGGATGTGCGGCGTAAGAACGCAGAAAAAATATCATGCAATGAGCTATCTGTGGCACGGGATTTTCCCGAAGCTTGAAAGCACGAAGAGGATCGAAAAGGAGGAGTTGCGTGCTCTCGGCTTTTGTGCGTTCTGCACGTTGGAGCGGATGAGGCCGATCTTTCATGCGTTGTAAAGGATAAAGAAAAAAGGCTGTGGTATGAAGTGTGGAATTGTCAAACATGTGTATACATTGAGGAAAGAGCTCCCGCGTCAAAAAGCTGCGTTCCTGAAACAGGAACGCAGCCTTTTTTCTTGCCTTCGATTATTCCCCGTTCCCCGGCGGCAGTTGTTCCATGCTGCTCTCCGGCGCCATATTGTCAAAATCGACAATATCGTTAAGAGTGCTCTGGATGAGCGCCTCGCTGACGATCGCCAAGCCAAAGAAGGAAAGAAGGAGATACATAATGCCGTCGTTGCCATCCGCGTTCATGCCGCGGCGGCGCTTCGCCTCGTTAAGCGTTTCGCCCATCTTGAACATCCAGTAGAGCATATAAATGCCGCACGTAACGATGGTAAAGAGGAACGCCATGACGCCCGAAGCCGTCGTCTGACGGCCGGCGGCCTCGTGGGCTTCGTCCGTCAGTTGAATGAACCAGTAAATACCATAAAGTCCGCAGGTGATGATGGAAAAGATAACCGCTTTGACAATACTTCGTTTTTCCATGTAATAGAACGCCTTCTTTCGTAAAATATTTTATGTGAAACTCGGGTCAGCAGGTACCGGCTGTTTTTTTAAGCGCTCGCCGGAAATGACCGCGTTATTGAAGGATGCCTGAACAAAGGCCAGCGTAACAATATTCAGCCGGAGAACCGCCATGAGCATGTAAACGATACGCGGGTTAGGATCCGTGCGCTTGTAGACAAACCAAAGCAGAAAAGCCGAGATAGCGCACTGCAGGACGAAGCAGGAAGTGATGACGACTAACAGATAGATAATCATAGGTACCAGGCTCTCGCTGTGGTTAAGGTCTTGATACAGCTCCGGCGGCATATCCCCTATCGCTCCCAAAACGGAAAGCGCCGTCGCCACCAACGTCATGAACACGATAGCCACCGTATACAGGGAATTTTTCACGGAATCAAGAGCCAGCCCCATTTCTCGCCTCGCTTCGACAAGCTCCCCGCTGATTTTGTACAACCAGTAGTAGAAATAGACAGAACAGGTCACGAACGTTAACAGCGCCGCCGTCAATCCTTTCGGAGTCTGCGGCTTGCCGGACAGGCGGTGAATATCGTCAGTCAGATCGGCAATCCAGTACAGGCCGAACAGTCCGCAGGTAACGACGGTAAGGATAAGGCGCAAAGCGACATCGTGGGTTTCGAGCTTTTCCAAAACAAGATCTCCTTCTCTTAATGTTAAGCGTTGACGATAAGACTGACAAAGCGGGTAAACTCCCGCTGGAAAAAGAGCGATACCGTATCCACCGGGCCGTTGCGATGTTTAGCGACGATAACCTCGGTAACGTTCGGGCGCTCCGTTTCTTTTTCGTAATAATCCTCGCGGTAGAGGAACATGACGATATCGGCGTCCTGCTCCAGAGAGCCCGACTCGCGCAGATCAGAGAGCATGGGCCGCTTTATCTGCCGCGACTCGACGCTGCGCGAGAGCTGGGATAAGGCGATAACCGGCACCTTCAGCTCGCGGGCCAGCGCTTTAAGGG
>CAJPUA010000246.1 GCA_905373705.1 uncultured Schwartzia sp.
GAAAGCGCACCGCAGCGCGGGCAGATTTCGTCCCCCGCTGCCCTTGCCTGCCGCCGTCTGGCGATAGCTTGCGCCATGGCACTGGCTATCGCGCCCCGTACCGCACTATCCTGAACTGCCGCGCAGATATCGGCCGCTTGCTTTTTTTCCTCTTTCTCCGGCGCTAACCATGTTTTCAGTGCTGGCGTCTTTTTCAAAGAAGCCGGCCATCTCCGCCCATTTGCGGAACTGAAACGCACCGCTTTTACCAGTTCTTCACCGACGTAACCATTGATTTTGTCGATAAGCGATCGCTCCATATAACGCAGCTCATTCGCCCAGACCGGCGTATCCGCCGCCAGGAGAAGCGTGCGAAAATCAAGACGCAGCGGTTTTACGTGAGCGGCGAGCATGGAACCGACAATTTTTTCCCAATGAAAAAAAACGAAGTTCTCCTGAAACTTTTTCTTTCCCGCTAACGACCCTATAAAACGCGGTAAAAAATCTCCCGCCGCTTCCACCGTATTCGTCCGCGCCAATCAGGATCCCTCCGCTTCTCCTTCCGCCGCGAGCGGCGCGCTGTCTTTTCCCTCCGACAAGAAAGCGGCCGATATCTCGCTTTCTTCGCCGTTTATTTCTGCTTTTGCGGCCGTCTCGATTGTTCCCGCCGACACGTGAAAAACCGCGCCCGAAATAATGTCCGGGAAATACGCCGCGTCTGTCGCCGTGATGAAGGTCTGAATTTTCTCCCGCGTTAAAAAAGCCAGAAGCTCATCGCGCCGCCCGCGGTCAAGCTCGCTCATGACATCGTCAAGCAAGAGCACCGGGTATTCTCCCGCCGCCGCCCGCAAAAACTCCAACTCAGCGAGTTTTAAAGAGAGCACGCCGGTACGCTGCTGTCCTTGGGATCCGTAAACACGCAAATCTACGCCGTTTACCGTCAGCGACAGATCGTCAAGATGGGGGCCGACACTGGTACTGCCGCGCCGAATATCGCCGCTTTCCGCCTTTTTTAACATCTCATTATACCACGAAACGGAGGGATCCGCCACATCATCTACGGCGTTATGCAGCTGGTAGGTAACCGCCAGATTTTCTTCCCCCGCTGTAAGGCGCTGATGAATTTCCCCGGCCAACCGGCTTAAATCAGCTACGGCTTTTTTCCGCCGCTTGACAACGCGCGCCGCCGCCATCGCCAGCTGCTCGTTCCAGGGCAAGAGCTGCGCCGGATTGCCGTCACGATCCCGCAGCTTCTTTAAAAGCGCGTTGCGTTGATTTAAAAGCCGGGTATAGACCGCTAAATCATAAAAATACGCAGGATCCGCCTGCGACAGTTCCATATTCAGAAAACGCCGCCTCCCTTCCGGCGCTCCCTTGATGAGCAGAAGGTCCTCCGGGGAAAAGAGAACAGCATTAAAGACGCCGATAAGCGCCCGTCGGGCAATTTCCTGTCCATTGTGGAAGATTTTCCGCCGCTCGCCTTTAAAAAAACGAAACTCCAGCGTATTGACGGCGCTTTGGCGATCAAGACGAAGAAAAAGCCGCCCCTTTTTTTCCGCCCAACGGATGAGTTCCCCGTCGTTTTTTGCCCGATGCGATCGGCCAAGCGCCGCGTACCATATACCTTCAAGAATATTTGTCTTCCCCTGCGCGTTGCGCCCGAGGAAGATATTAATCGCAGGCGACACGGTAACCGAC
Organism: uncultured Schwartzia sp.; assembly: GCA_905373705.1. Classification (GTDB taxonomy): domain Bacteria; phylum Bacillota; class Negativicutes; order Selenomonadales; family Selenomonadaceae; genus CAJPQU01. Next base: position 1,678 of record CAJPUA010000246.1, read on the forward strand.
TGCGCCGCATAATTTCGATAATTATAAAGCTCGACCGCGCGTACCTTCATGGGTCATTCCTTTCTGACCACCTGATATACTGCGTCGCCCTTCGACGTCGTAAGGGTCACCTGATCACCCGGATGGAGCTTTCGGCGGCGCGCTGTCTCGACTTTTCCGTTAACGTCAATATACTCCTTTTCAACCAGCGCTTTCACCTCACCGCCGGTAGACACGGCGCCTGCCAGTTTTAAGAGCTGATCAAGCTGTATATCGTCCGTCCGGATATATACGTCCGTCACCCTTTTCCCTCCCCGCCCCTTTTTGCTACTTGTTTAATGCTGGGTACGTACCGGGGTAATAATATAAATAAATTCTTCGTTGTCTTTCTCCCGGACGGCGGCCGGTTTCAGCGATTCGCTGAGAGAAAAATAAAAGCTCTTCGTATCGATATTTTTCAGTACGTCGGTAATATAAGCAGCATTAAAGGAAATGGTAACGTCCGGTCCGTCGATGACAGCCGGGACGCTTTCCTCTGCCTGTCCGATCTCCGGATTATTCGAGGTCAGTCGGACCTCTCCGCCGCTGAAATTGAGTTTGACGACATTATAATCCGAAGCGCGCGCGATGAGGGAAACGCGGTTAACCGCCGCCATAAAATCCGCTGTCGTAAGCGTGACACGGGTCGCAAAATCGACCGGGATGACGCGGCGATAATCCGGGAACTGCCCCTCGATGAGCCGGGATTTTAAGTAAATATTCTCAAATTCAAAGCTGATTTCACTGTATGTACAAGTTACCGTAATCGGCTCGGGAACTTCAGAATTGAGCGTCTGCCGCAGCTCTTCCAAAACGCGCGCCGGAATGATGAATTGGCGTCCTTCGCCGTTGACGCCTTCCAGGGGCGTCTCAATAAACGACAGGCGGTGGGTATTCGTCGCCACCATTTTGACGTTATTCTCGCCCAGCTCCAGCATACAGCCGGTAAATACCGGCCGCCCGTCGTCTCCGGCGCAGGAAAATACCGTCTTGCGGATGAGCTTTTTTAAGAGCATGTCGTTGATCGTAAAGGTAACTTTACCTTCCAGACGGTGAATTGTAGGAAATTCTTCGCCCGTTTCCCGGTTCATAACGAGAAGCTGGAAACTCGCGGCCCCGGAGCGAATATTCACTTTATTTTCTTCGCCGGCGGTTTCGATGATGACT
>CAJPUA010000247.1 GCA_905373705.1 uncultured Schwartzia sp.
TCCATGGGCGGTACGATGACGCGGCCAATGGTATCACAGAGGACGAGAAAAATGCCCCCCGCCAAAACCGCCGCCGGAAGGAGCCGCCGGTGATCCGGCCCCACCACCAGCCGCATCATGTGCGGCACCACGAGGCCCACAAAGCCGATGTTGCCGCTGATACAAACGCCCGTCGCCGTCACTAAGGACGCCAACGTTAAAAGCCCCAGCCGATAGCGGGCCACCGGCATTCCTACCGCCCTCGCCTCGACGTCGCCTAAAACTAAGATATTAAGATGGCGTGCCATTAAAAGCATAATCGCAATCCCGAGGCAGATCGGTCCCACTCCCATCAAGACGTGTTCCCAACGGCGATAATCGAGCCCGCCGATGGTCCAGAAAAGATATTCCTGCAATTTCTGTTCGTTGATGACGGTAAGGAGTCCCGCGGTGATCGCCCCCAAAAGCATCCCCACGACGACCCCGGCCAAGAGCAGCGTCATGACAGGGATTTTTCCGTGACGCATCGCCAAAAACACCGTCAGCGTCACCGCCAAAAGCGATCCGATGAGAGCGAATACCGGCATGGCAAACATGGTAGTCTCGGAAAACCCGAAAGCGATAGCCACGACCGCCCCTACCGCCGCGCCGCTTGATACACCGATGATGCCGGGATCGGCCAAAGGATTACTGAAAATCCCCTGCATCACGGTACCGGACGCGCCTAGTCCAGCCCCCACCATGAGTCCCACTAAGGTACGGGGCAGCCGAATGTGCCACAAGACCGCCTGCTGCTCAGGCGTCACCACCACATCGGAGAAAAAGGGCAGCCCCGCCGTCTGAGAGAGGAGCGCCAAAACATTGCGAAAGGGAATATCAATCTGTCCCCAGGAAAGCGACAAGAGCGACACCGCTACGAATGCCGCCGCCATCAGCACAGTGAAAACCGGCAGCGACAACTTTTTCAGATTTATCATAAGTTCTCCTTTCGTCCCTCGCGCACCATTTGACGCACTGCGTCATTCCAGAGACATTCCTGCATATACCCAGCCCCCCTGAGCCCCATGAAAGGGAGCTCGGTCAGCCGGATATGTTCTTCCACCGGGTTCGCGACGGAGAAAAATTGGACGTCCTTCTTCCCGGAACGGCGCAAAAGCTGGTTTTCACTGCTGCTGCCAAGAAGCAGGCCCGAGGTCAGCCCATCCAGGACCTGTCCCGTCTGCCGGGCGTCTTCGGCGGGACAGACAACATCGACGAGGTCGCCCATATCCGGTGCAACCGGTCCCGATATGGGCTGCTGGACAACGACGGTCAGGCGATCCATATCCGCCCATTCGCCGCGGAGCGCCGCCGCCAGGCCGAAAGCCGTTGAGGGCGGTGCGGCCACCACCGCCTGCTCGAACCACAGCTCGCCCCAAACCATCTTGAAATCATTGATAAAGAGAAACAGCCGGTCGCGCTCGCGATCACACTCCGCCAGCGCCGCATCCAGCTTTTTCGCCGGCAGCGCCTTCCCCAGCGCTTCCAGCCAGGCGCGGGTCCCCGCCACGCCATAAGGCAGGCGCGGTGCGATATAGGGAATATGATAGTCGCGCTCTAATCGCTTTGCTAAAGAGCGCCCCAGCTCCTCATGAACGACAATATTAAGCGCCGCCTTCGACAGGTGCGACAGCTCCGCCGCTTTTGTTCCGCCTCCGGGACAGGCGTTCACCTGATACCCGGCCAGTGTCAGAAGGCGCACCAGCTCACGCTGATCGTTCGCGCCATTATAATATCCCGGTGTTAATCCCAGGAGGTTGACCCGCTGCCACGCCACTTTTTCTTGGGGCGGCGAAAGAACGTCCATGACCGCAGCCGCCGCTTTCTCGTACCCTTCCGCGAAACCGCCGGTCAGCCCGCCGCTGTCAAAGACGACGACAGGGCAGGCGATCCCCATCTCCCGGGCGATCCCCGCCGCATCGTCGCCGATGAGGCTTGCCGAGCAGTTACTCTCGATACAGAGCAGCGCCGGCGGGTTTTCCACATAAGGCGCCAACGTATCTCGCAAATATTCTTCGGTACCAAAGACGATAGCCTCGTTATCCAGCTGAGTGCAAACCATACGCTTGGAAAGGAGCGGCTGACTGTCCTCCAAGTGACGCATGGCGTAAAAATAGCACCACATCGGGCCGTTCACCACGATAGCAGCGTCGGGAATCCCGGCGAAAAATGCCGCCGCCCCCGCCAGCGCGCAGGTATCGGCATGCCAGCAGACGTCGCTGAAATTATCCTCCCTACGCATAGATCAGTCCTCCCCGGCTAAGCTGGCGGCGCATAACGCGCTGCATCGCCCGCATAATGTCGCCTTCGCTTTTCCAGCCGGCGCTCGATAAAAACGGCAGATAGACCTGCCGCACGTCGGGGCGCAGAAGTTCGTGCGTCGTCAGCACATAATCCGCTGCCGTCACCGCCTTTTCCAGTTCCTCCCCTTCCAACAGAGGAGCCGCCGTGAACCGACGCACCCGCGCCAGAATTTGCGCACGCTCTTCCGCTTGATAGCAGTCAAAAAGCTGTACCCCAAGAAGCTCTACCCCTAATTCCCCGAGCAAAAAGAAGAGCTCCTCCGGTCGAAAATACTGCGCCAGCCGCCCGACGCAAAAAACTGTCCGCGTCCCAGCTAGAGTCTCCCGCCCTTTGGCGATTGCCGCCGCGAAATCCGCCCGCTCCGCCGCAATGGCCCGCTCGGCGGAGACCGTATCCCCTGTGACCTCGCCCAGCCGCCGCAACCATTCCAGCGTCTTTTGAAACCCGACCGGATAAATATCTCCCAGGACAGGAATGTCAAAGCGTCGCCCAATCTCTTCCGCCAGATCGACCAGCATCCGCTG
>CAJPUA010000248.1 GCA_905373705.1 uncultured Schwartzia sp.
ATTCAAGCACTTCCTATCGAGTGCGATATAAAGAAACAGCGGCTTGTTCTTTCCCGCCGGAAACTCTTAGAAGAGGATCGCGAGAAAAAACAAGAAGAGCTTTTCGCCACCCTTGAGGAAGGAATGACACTCAAAGGAACGGTCAAGCGAATCGTCGATTACGGCGCATTTATTGATATTGGCGGCGTGGACGGCTTGGCGCACATTTCGGACCTCTCGTGGGAGCGGGTCAAGCACCCTTCCGATGTCTTGAAAGTGGGTCAGGAACTTGATGTATTGGTGAAAAAATTCGATAAAGAAACGAAGCGTATTTCCCTGAGCGTTAAGGAGACCATGGAGGATCCTTGGTTTGAGCGTATTGAGCATTACCACGAAGGGGAAGTTATTCAAGGGAAGATCATTAAGCTCACGGATTTTGGAGCGTTCATGGAGATTGAACCGGGCTTTGACGGCCTTATTCCTATGGGCGAGCTATCGGGCAAGCGTATTGCTCGCGCCGATGAAGCTGTCCATACCGGCGAAGAGGTCGCAGTAAAAATTCTTCACATCGACAAGCGGCGCAAGCGTATTTCCTTGAGCATAACGAAAGCGAAAAAAGAAGCGGACGCGGAAGAATACGATAATCCTTCGGCTCCGGCGACGGATGAGGAGTCGAAGGCAGACGAGTGATTTTACACCCGTTACATAAACTTTTCCGGGGGAGTGATGAGTCTTTCATCACTCCCCCATTTGTCGAGAGGTCAACGGATGATGTACGGAAAAATAATCCGAGTAAAAAAAGATAGTATCGCGGCGGAGCTGGGACTGGTCAAAGGCGATTTGATTATATCCGTCAACGCTCAGCCGTTGAAAGATATTATTGACCTGAGCTTTGCGATGGCGGACGAATCGATTGATCTGCTTATCGAACATGCTTCGGGAGAACGGGAAATGCTGTCCTTCGATAAAGATTACGACGAGGAGCTAGGGGTTGAATTTGAATCGGCCGTTTTTGACGGCATACGACAGTGCGCGAATCATTGCTGCTTTTGCTTCATCGACCAGGTGGCGCCTCACATGCGGGATACGCTGTATATCAAAGACGACGACTATCGTTTATCTTTTTTATACGGAAATTTTGTGACATTGACGAATCTCTCGGATAAGGATTTTCGCCGTATTGCGCAATACCATCTGTCGCCACTTTTTGTTTCCGTGCATACGACAAATATGACGCTGCGAGAAAACATGCTGGGGACCCCGCGCGGGCGAAAACTCATGGAACAGTTGGAACGGTTGGCCAAAGAGGGCATTGATTATCATACGCAGATCGTTCTCTGCCCAGGAATAAACGACGGAAAAGAACTGGAACGCACTTTAGGGGATTTAGCGGATCCGCGCCTTAATGTTCTATCGGCGGCAGTCGTTCCCGTGGGGTTGACACAGTTTCGCGCGGGTTGTTATCCATTGACGCTTTTTGACCGGGAAGGCGCTCGCCGCGTCATCTCCCAAGTTCATCAGTGGCAGCTCCGGCAACGGCGCAAAACCGGTCGTTCTTTTGCTTATCTGGGGGATGAGTTTTATCTGTTGGCGGGAGCCGATTTTCCCCCCGCCGCTGAATATGATAATTTTCCCCAGCTTGATAACGGGATTGGACTGGTTCCGAATTTTTTGGCGGAGTGGGCGAAAAGCACTGCGCCGCAACAGGCAAATTATACGACGCCGCTTCATCTTGATATTGTCTGTGGCACCGCGGTAGCGCCGGTATTTCGACGTTTACTGGAGAAATTGGTTATTCCAAAATTAAATGTCCGCCTTATTCCCGTAGAAAATCGCTGGTTTGGCCGTTCTGTTAATGTTTCGGGGCTATTAACAGGTCGGGACATAGCAGCCGCGCTGGAAACCGTTGAAGGAGCGCGAGACGGCGTTATCGTACCGCGGTGCGCACTTCGGAGCGGCGAAGATGTTTTTTTAGACGATTATCCGTTGCAAAAGTTGCGTGAACGGCTGGGGGTACATGTGGAAACGGCGCTGAGCGGCGCGGAACTTTACGCTTTACTCCATGACTGGGGACGACGAAGGACACACGAGAAAAAAGAACAGATCTACACTTGGCAGAGCAACGCCGCATACACGAAACTGGAGGAAAATATATGAGTAAGCCGATCGTCGCGATTGTAGGACGGCCTAATGTGGGAAAATCCACCTTATTCAATCAGATCGGGAAAAAACGGGTATCTATCGTTGATGATATTCCCGGGGTGACCCGGGATCGCATTTATCTGGACGCCATTTGGCTGAATCAGACATTTACGATGATTGATACGGGGGGCATTGAATTTGAGAAAGAGGATAACTTTCTTGCCGCTATGCGTCAGCAGGCGCGAATCGCGATGGAAGAGGCGGACGTTATCGTTTTCGTCGTCGATGGACGCGCCGGACTGACTATGGCTGATGAAGCCGTGGCAAAGATCCTGCGGACAACAAAGAAACCGGTCGTTTTGGCGGTCAATAAAATCGATAGTCCTAAACAGACAAACGATATCTACGAGTTTTACAATCTTGGCTTGGGAGAGCCGATTCCTATCGCCGCATCGAATTCCCTGAATTTAGGCGATCTGTTGGATGCTATCGTGGCGGCATTCCCCGAAAAAGACGACGAGGAAAGTGAGCATGACGAAATTCGTATCGCGGTCATCGGACGGCCCAATGTGGGAAAGTCCTCGCTAGTTAACGCGATTCTTGGCGAGGAGCGCGTGATCGTCAGCGATATTCCCGGCACAACGCGGGATGCCATAGATACGCATTTCACCAAAGATGGCGTAAAATTCACTTTGATCGATACGGCAGGGATGCGCCGCAAGGG
>CAJPUA010000249.1 GCA_905373705.1 uncultured Schwartzia sp.
ACGATGTCCTCCGGCAGCTCCACCATACGGAGCATTTCTTTTGCCTTGGCCTCTGCCTCGGAAGATTTAATAAGATCGAAATTGTACAGCGGCTCACAGATGATATCCTTAATCCGCATTTTCGGATTGAAGGCCGTATTCGGATCTTGAAACACCATTTGGATGTGGCGCCGGCTCTGCCGTAAAGGCTCGCCCCCCAGCTTCATGAGATCGGTACCGTCATAGAGCGCCGCACCGGAAGTCGGTCGATGCAGCCGTACTAAGCACTTAACCAGGGTACTCTTGCCGCTGCCGCTCTCGCCGACGATGGCCAAAGATTCCCCCTTATGAAGCTGTAAGGAAACATCATTCACAGCGGTAAGTACCTTGCCGCCCCCCAAGTCAAATTTTTTCACCATGTGCTGAATGTCGAGCACCACTTCCTGAGACGGTTTAGTATGTTCCATGATCCACATCTCCAATCTGCGGCACGGCATCCAAAAGTTCCTTCGTATAATCTTCTTTCGGGTGATCGACGATCTCCTCCGACGTCCCCCGCTCAATGATATCGCCGTAACGCATGACGATGATCTCATCCGCCATGTACGCCGCCACGCCTAAGTTATGGGTAACGATGATGATCGCCGTGTTGTCGTCCCGGCAGATTCCCATCATTTCCTCCACTACCTGTGCCTGGGTCGTCACGTCAAGAGCAGAGGTCGGCTCATCGGCCAAGAGCAGTTTGGGATGAAAGAACATCCCCATCGCTACGCCGACCCGCTGGTTCATGCCGCCGGAAAGCTCAAAGGGAAAAAGCTCCATGATCGTTTCCGGATTCGGAAGATTCATGCGGGCCAGCATGGCCACAGCCTGTTTCGCCGCCTCTTCTTCCGTCATATCGGCGTGTTCGCGAATATACTCCACGAACTGTTTACCAATCGTCTGGATGGGATCCATCATGGAACCGCTGGACTGAAAAACCATGGAAATATCCCGGCCGCTGATTCTGCGCCATTCCTCCGGCGTATTTTTTAGGAGATCTTTCCCGTTAAAGACAATGCTGCCGCCGGTGACGCGCCCTTCATTGGGCAGGCACCCTAAAATAGCACGAATGACGGTGGTCTTGCCGCTGCCGCTTTCGCCGACGATAGCGATGACCTTCCCTTCATCAAGGGAAAGACTCACATCATGGACGATGGGATGATCTCCATAGGAAATGGAAAGATTCGATACTTCTAATAGCATAATATCTCCTTCATGACGAGTTTCCCGGCCAGAAAAGAGCTATGACCTCCCTTCGGACAGGAGAATGGCGGAGGGCTGCCTCGTCCTCCGCTTTTCCCGTGACCCGCGGCGAAATAAGAACGATGCTTAGTTCGCCGGAGCAATATCCTTCGTGATCCAGTAGTAGTCCGCCGGATGCATGATCGCATTCTTGATCTTCTTGGAGCTGACGATATTGGTGTACGGATAGCCCAGGAAGAGGCTGGCGGCATCATTTAGATAAAGCTGTTCAATCTCAATGATGAGCTGGCGGCGCTTTGCCGGATCAAACTCTACGTTGAGGGCGTCCAACTTCGCATCCACTTCGGGGTTGCTGTAGCCGGAACCGTTCTGGGGATTGGAACCGTCCACGTTGGAGTGCCAGTACTGATTCAGGTAGCTCTGAGGATCACCGGTGGCGGCTGTCGTGATGTTGGAGATCAGGAGATCATATTCACCGTTGATGCCCATCTTGTCGATGAGGTTGTAATCCACGGTCTTGATTTTGACGTCGATGCCAACCTTCTTCTCGTCGGCCTGCACAGCTTCCGCGTAGAGAGGCAGCTCGGCCCGACTATTGTAAACGACAAAATCAAGCTGCAAGGGCTTGCCATCCTTGTCGCGGATACCGTCACCATCCGTATCCTTCCAACCCGCTTCATCCAAGAGTTTCTTGGCGCGTTCCACATTGTAGCTATTGGGATCCGTCAACTTATCGAAGTCATAATCGAGAGACGGCGGGATCGGCGCTTTGCCCGGCATGAAGGTTCCCTTCAGGAGCACTTCATTATAATTCTTGCGGTCGCAGGCGCTGATGAAGGCCTCGCGCACCCGCTTGTCGCTCAGGATATGATCCGGCTTCTGGTTGATGCGGGCCAGCACCGTGCGCAGCGACGCGATCTCATCGACATGGAACTTGTTATTGCCCCGGAAGAGGCCGATATCCCCGGCAGCGATGTTCACCGCCATATCGATCTCACCCGACTGGAGGGCCATGGCCCGTGTATTCGGATCGTCGATGGAGGGCACCTCCACTCTCTCATAAGGCACCGTGCCGTCCCAATAATTTGGGTTCTTCTTCAGGATGCACTTATCGCGGGTAAAGCTCTCCACCATATAAGGGCCGGTACCGATGGGGCCTTCCTTCGCGAAGTTGCGGCCCTCTTTTTCGGATTTCACGTTGACGATGAGGAAGAGGGGATCAGCCAGCTGCCCCGGCATGTTCGGCACCGGCTTCGTCGTGTGGATGATGAGTTCCTGCCCTTTAGCTTCGATGCTGGTGTATTCAAAGAAAGTCTTGGCGCGGTTCTGTTTGGCAAATACGCGCTCGATAGATTCTTTGACCGCTTCCGCCGTCACCGGATCGCCGTTGGAAAACTTTACTTTGTCCTTGATCTTGAACGTCCACGTCAGGTGGTCGTCGCTGATCTTCCAGCTCTCCGCCAGCCAAGGCTGGGTGCGCATCTTCTCGTCAAATTTCGCCAGCGTCTCGCCGACGCCGTAGCGCATGACGACCCAGGCGAAAAAGTTCTCCGTCGGCTCCAAGGTGTCGGCAAAGTTCGTGACGCCGACCTTGAGCGTCGAGGCGCTGCCACCAGAGG
>CAJPUA010000250.1 GCA_905373705.1 uncultured Schwartzia sp.
CTCTCATAGTCCGCCGCGCTTCCCTGGCAATGAATATACGGATCTTCCTTCATATCAACTTCTGTCAGATACACGTCATCCGCAGTCAACGCCCCTAACGTATAAAAAATGTAATACCACGACTGGCGCTCGGCAGACACTTTCGCCAATATGCGGTCCGCACGCGCGATTTCGGCTTTTTGTGCGTTTATCCCGTCCATACGCTCCCGCTCGGCAATTTTCGCGTCCCAACGCGGCGCAAGCTCATCTAGGCACGCGTCTAAACGATGAATACGCCAAACGCCGACGAAATAGACCCCCGCTAAAACAGTCAGCCATAGACATAGTAAAATCTTTCCCAGTTCCGACCAATCTCGGCGCACCGTTCGAATACTGCCGGGCAAAAAATTTAATGATCCTTCAGCAGGCACTAAGACGCCAAGAGCAGCATAAAGCGATAAAATCTGTTCTTCCTTCCATACGGCTTCAGCCGCCGTGGGCAAGATACGAAATGTCCTGCCAAATAGATGAATTTCATCTTCCTTTTGCTCATAAGACAGCTCCTCCGGCGCCAAAAACATCGCCACAATATCCATATCTAGATTCCGAAAGCGTCGAAAGATTTCAGCTCCGTGCGTTTCGTCAACAGCCGCGATCAGTTGACTGGCGCCGGCCGAATGATAGCCATGCCAAAATTGCCCTTCCGGATACGGACAGTTCACCTCTAAATCCCACTTTACAACGGCATCCAAGTCCTTTTTCGGTAAGGCGGGAAAGGTTTTCATGTACCAAAAAACATCGGTTCTCGCGTATATGACGCCTATTGCCCTATAATCAATCCCGTTTTTCAGGCAAGTCATTTTTACATTTTCCGCCATTTGTTCTTCGGGCGGAGAAGGATCGCCGGGATCGTAACCGCTTGTCCGGATCGCTTGCCGCACCTTATACTTTCCGTTTGTTTCTTCAATTTCTGTGATAAATACCTCCGTCCCGGCGGCAAATATTCCCGTTGCCCGGACAGCCCTTCGCCCCAAGTTTCTCCCCATGTTCTTAATGCTCCCAGTGATGAATGACAAAACGACCACCCTGCTGCTTTAGATAAGCTACGACACGGCTCCGTCCAGAAGATTTCTGGCTCACCGCCAGAAGAATAATATACTCATTTTTCATTTTAGCATATACGTTGCACGAAATTATGCCTTCCGGGTCGTTCAGCGTAAAAATTTCGACCGGCCCGGACGCTTGACGAATCCTGTCCCACAGCGCGGGGTCTTGAGCGACATATTCGCTGGCGGTTAAAATTCCATTCTGCGCTTCCATTTGCAGACCGGCCGCGTTCAAAAAGCGCCGGGTTGTTTCTATTTCTTTATAAGTTATGGTAAACGCCGCCATCCCCAGAAAGGATAAAATAGTTAACGCTAAAATTCCGATTAAGGAAACGGCTCCCCTCTCGCCTGCAAACTTTTTCATGATCCTTCGCTCTGCCGCGGCAAGGTAACGGCCGAATCCAAACTATACGAGTGACCGGTCAAAAGATTCTGCGCCGTTATCTGAAACAGCATGGTTCGTTCCCCTTGCTTTCGATAACCAAATTCCACAATACGAATATTTCCCAAAATGCTCTCTCCCGTAATTGGCTGATGATTTCGCATGAAACGCGGCATCGTCTCGGAAGTCAGCTCATATTCCACCCATTGCGCGGGACCGGAAGCGGCGCGACATAGGATTCTTAGCTTCCCCGGAGCGTCCTCTGCCCGCAGAGCGTAAAGAAGGTCGTGTCGTACGTGTTCCATCGAAAACTGCACCTGACGTTCCAATTCCCAATCGCTGAGCATATAAACGTACGCCTTAATCCCCAGACAGAAAACGGCCCCCAGGGAACAAAGCAGAAAAATAGCGATCGGCATTGCCGCCACGAGTTCTATCAACCCATAGCCGCGTTCATTTTGCAACAAACATTGTCGATTAATCACGGAAAATCACCAACTTCCGGTATTTCTGTTCGTTTTTGCGGCCATGCTCCTCCCAGGAAATTGTCACTTCGATAGCGCGTATCTTTGCGTTGTATACCGTATCGTTCACTCGGGTCGTCAGCCAAAACGTCTGACCGTTGCGTTCGATAGGATATCCGCCGCCGCCCAGCCAAGGAATCTCCGCCGCCGCTTGGAGTTGGTCAGCAGGAAGGGCTTCGGTCAGAGCGATCTGCTTCTGGGAGAGGAACGACGCTGTCACGGCCAGTTCAGCGTACCGGCGTTGCTGATTGAGAAATACATACGAATAACAAACTATAGCGAGGACAGCGACGATCATACCCAAAAAGATCGTTTCCAGCAGAAAAAATCCGGCTTCTTTTCTTTTCATAGCTCTACTCCGGAGGAACGCGAGATACTCTTACACGTCCGGCAATGTCAATAATGACATATCGTTGATAATTTCCCTGTCGCAGACAAAAAGACATCGGGTTCGCTTCGCCGCTGGAAGAAAACACCACTTCCCGCCGATTCGCAAACAGGCGAATATCGTCAGGAAGTTTATAATTTCGGGAAATCTTATTGCCAATTTTCAGATAATACCCATGGATATCAAACCCCAAAGTCGGCGTAGACTCTTTCGAAACCTCCGGAAACTCCTTATGTTGCGGTTGGATTGTGGCAATCAACTCCCGGTAATAGCGTACCTCTGTCGCCAATCGAGCAGCTTCGTAATCAAGACGCAGCCGCTCTCCCCGCCACGCCAGACTGGGAATCGCCACAGCCGTCAGGATCCCCAATATTCCTATAACGACAACAAGTTCCAATAAGCTAAATCCTCGTTCTTTCATAACAGGCTCCGATACCATTGAATGATAACATC
>CAJPUA010000251.1 GCA_905373705.1 uncultured Schwartzia sp.
GTAGGAAAGCCCGGATACGGCATCGTCTTGATGTCGACGGCGCGGGGGACGCCCTGACAGCGCACACGAATGCCGTCCACATGTTCCTCGATCTCGACCCCCGCTTCTTTCAGCTTGGCGATGACCGGCTTTAAGTGCTCGCTGATGGCGTTCTCAATGTAGACGTCGCCGCGGGTCATCGCCGCCGCCACCATGTACGTCCCCGCCTCAATACGGTCCGGGATGACCGTATAAGCGGCGCCGACAAGCTTTTGCACCCCCTCGATCTTGATGACGTTCGTCCCCGCGCCGCGAATATTTGCGCCCATAACGTTGAGATAATTGGCGAGATCGATAATTTCCGGCTCCTGCGCCGGATTCTCCAACACCGTCTGCCCTTCGGCCATGGAGGCCGCCATAATAATATTCTCCGTCGCCCCGACGCTCGGAAAGTCGAGGTAGATACGCGCCCCTTTCAGGCCTTTCGGCGCCTTGGCGTCGATGTAGCCGTGCCCGATCTCAATGTCCGCACCCAGTGCTTCAAAGCCTTTCAAATGAAGATCGATGGGACGCGTGCCGATGGCGCAGCCGCCCGGCAGGGAAATTTTCGCCCGCCCGCAGCGCGCTAAGAGAGGTCCCATAATGAGAAACGACGCCCGCATTTTTCGCACCAGATCATACGGCGCCTCATATTCCGCGATGTGGCTGCTGTCGATAAAAAGCTGATTCGCTTCGGCGTTAAAATCTACCGCGACGCCCAGCGACCGGATAACCTCCGCGATCGTCTGCACGTCGTCAAGCGCCGGCACTTCGTCCAGTCGGCTCGCCTGCTCCTGCCCCAGGAGCGTCGCCGCGATGATCGGCAGCACGGCGTTCTTCGCGCCGCTTATCTTAACCCGCCCACGCAGGGAATGCCCACCGTTAATGACTAGTTTTTCCATGAAAATAAACTTTCCTCCCGCGATAAGACCCGTATATTGATAAATTCTATCATGCCCGCCGCCCCTTGACAAGGGGGCAAAAGGCACAGCGCAGGAGAGCCGCCCGCACCTTCGGCTCGTTCGCTATGTACGGCGCGCTTCGCGTCGCCTTCACCGGAAAAAGCGCGGCAGAACTTTCTGCCGCGCTTTAATAAGATGCCCTTAAAAGGTTCTCACAAAAACCTTGCTCAGGCTTCCTTTCGATCCGCCGGAACCTGATAGAGGGTCAGGGCGGGATTATTTTCTTTGATCCAGCCGAGCGCCCATTCGTTATTGACGAGCAGCACCGGGTTATGAACGCGATCATAGACGAACATGCCGCGGTCGGCGCCTCTGAGCGTGGAAGGCGTGACTTCCCGACCGTCGGCAAAGGCGAGCCAGCGCGCCACTTCAAAGGGCTGCATGGTAAGCTCGATATCGACGCCGTACTCGCTCTTGAGCCGGTACTCCAGAACGTCGAACTGCAAGGTGCCGACCGTGCCGACAATGTAGGATTCCGTTCCCGCGCCGGCCTGGGAAAAGAGCTGAATCGCTCCTTCCTGCGTGAGCTGCTCGATGCCCTTGACGAATTGTTTGCGCTTCATCGTGTCCTTCGCCCGTACCCGGGCGAATTTTTCCGGCGGGAATACCGGAAAATCAGCGAAGCGAAACTTATGCGAGAGGCTCGTCAAGGTATCGCCGATACCGAAAATGCCGGGATCAAACAGGCCCACGATATCTCCCGGCCACGCCATGTCGATGATCTGACGATCCTGCGCCAGAAACTGCTGCGGCTGCACGAGCTTGACGCTCTTTTCCGAGCGGCTGTGCCAGACGCTCATATTGCGCTCGAAACGCCCGGAAACGATCCGGACGAACGCCAGCCGGTCGCGGTGCGCCGGGTTCATGTTGGCCTGAATCTTAAAGACGAAGGCGGAAAAATTCTCCTCCGCCGGATCGATGATCCCGTCCGACGAAGCGCGCGGCGCAGGCGGCGGCGCAAGGCGCAGATATTCCTCCAAAAAATTCTCCACGCCGAAATTCGTCATCGCCGAGCCAAAAAAGAGCGGCGTCAGCTCTCCCTGCGCGATACGCGCAAGATCAAAGGGTTCCCCCGCTTCGTCGAGAAGCGTAATATCGTCCGTCAGCGCCTGATACGTCTCCTCGTCCAGCCGCGCACGAAGCGCCGGATCATCCACCGCGTAGATCTCAGAGGCCCGGGCTTTTTGTCCGTGGGTCTCGTCCGCGGCGAAAAGCTCCACTTTTTTCGTCTGCCGGTCGTAGACGCCGCGATAACGTCCATCCGAACCCACCGGCCAATTCATCGGATAGGAGCGGATGCCCAGCACGTTTTCCAGCTCATCCATGAGATCGATGGGCGCTTTGCCGAAGCGATCGAGTTTGTTAATGAAGGTAAAAATCGGGATACGGCGCTCCTTGCAAACCTTGAACAGTTTTTTTGTCTGCGCCTCGACGCCCTTCGCCGCGTCCAGCACCATGACTGCGCTGTCCACCGCCATCAGCGTCCGATACGTGTCCTCGCTGAAATCCTGATGGCCAGGGGTGTCGAGAATATTGATCCGAAATCCGCTGTAATCGAATTGCAGCACGCTCGACGTCACCGAGATGCCGCGCTGCTTTTCAATCTCCATCCAGTCGGATACCGCGTGACGCTGGGTTTTTCGTGATTTTATGGAACCGGCCAGATGGATCGCGCCGCCGTACAGCAGCAGCTTTTCCGTCAGTGTCGTCTTTCCGGCGTCCGGGTGAGAGATAATGGCAAATGTCCGCCGTTTTTCAATCTCCGTTTTCAATTCCTCGTTCAAAATTCTGTTTCGCTCCTCACGTCAGAAATAAAGGCGGCCGCGAGGCCGCCCGGCAATCACTGCGCT
>CAJPUA010000252.1 GCA_905373705.1 uncultured Schwartzia sp.
ATTTCCTCCTAAAGCCTTCTATCCTTCAACCGGCCCCTGAAGACGCAAGAGAAGCGCCTCCATCAGCAGCCGAATATTCACGTTCGATCCATACAAGCGCCGCTCCGCCTCGGTAGCCGCCGCGAGCATCTGAAACACCTGCGCTTCCAAAAAGCGCTCCGCCAATGCCGCAAGGCCATGCGCCGTGCCTCCGGACGGCAAAACGCCGCTGTAAAGCGCCAGCAGGTCCCGCAGCGCCAGCCGCAAAAAGCGCAGCCAATCGCCGGCTTCCTCGCGGGAAAGCTCCCCCAGCCGTTTCCCCTCCGCTAACAGCTCCAACGGCGAAAGCTCAGGAATACGCGGCAGGAGGCGAAGCACCTCCGCCCGGCGCTCCAGCGCGCCGCCAGCGTGAAGCGCCAACGCCCGCCCGGCGCTTCCCTCCGCCAGCGCCGCCAAATCCCGCTGCGCCTCTTTGGAGACCTCATGGCGGCGCAGGATTTCATAGAGCTCCGCGTCGATAAGCGGAGCGAAAGGAATCTCCAGGCAGCGGGAAACGATCGTATCCAGAAGCGCCGCCCGGGCGCTCGTTACCAAAATAAATACTACCGCGCCGGGCGGTTCCTCGAGGGTTTTTAAGAAGCTGTTCGCCGCCGCCTCATTCATCCGATCGGCATCGTCGAGGATTACCACCTGCCGCGGAGCCGTCTCCGGCGGCCGAGAAAGCGCCGCCATCAAAGCGCGCATCGGCTCGATGCGAATACTCCGCGCGCCTTTGCCTGAAGCTTCCGGCTCCACCCGGAAAAAATCGGGATGGATATCCCGCGCCAACGCCCGACAAGACGGACAGTCCCCGCAAGGGTGCCCATTCGCGGGATTCATGCAGAGGAGCGCCCCCGCCAGGGCCTCGGCCGTCCGGCATTTACCAATCCCCTGAGGCCCGGTAAAAAGCAAGGCATGCGGCAGGCGATCCGCGGTCAAAAGGCGAAGCAATCGGCGCTTCGGTTCGTTTTGCCCGACGATGTTTTCCCACGCCGTTTTCATCAGCTGTAAAGATCGATCAACATGCCGCGGATCGCATCCTGCCCCGCCACGATCGTCAGCGGATCCGCCTGCCCGAGGCGGATATGCTCCGCCATCGCCTCCAGCTCCTCGTCAATCCGGCGTACCGTTGTGTAAACCTTCTGCCGGCCCAGCCGGTCCCAGCCCGCGGAAGTATGAAGCGAATACATACGCGACACCGCCTCGCTGACGAAATCCTTGACCAGCGTGCGATAGGCCTTCAGCTCGTCATACGTCGGCGTATTCGTCAGCCGCGCGCCCTGTTCGTCGATCTTTTTCAGGAGATGTTCCAGTTCCTCGCGCGTCAGACTGCTTTCCTGATCGTTAAGCTCCATCGAAAAGGACGTATCGATCCCCCCGACGCGACCCGCGAGCGCCCGTTCCCGGGTCGTCATGGTCCGCGACTGCTGCTGTGACGACAGGGACTGTATTTTCATTGCCACGCCTTACACCCTCTATCTTCGCTGACGTTTCTCCTCGGACAGTATTTCTCCACGGTAAATTATAACGGTTTCTTCTAAAATACGCAATGCCGCTTTAATCTTCGGCAAGCCGCCCTTCGCGAAGACGCGCCTCAATGACTGCCCGACGCTTTTCCGCTTCCGCGAGAGCCGCTTCCTCCTCTGCCGAGCGATCGCCTTTCTGGCGCAATTTATCGCATTTCAAGGAAAGCTCCAGAAGCTCCCCTTCCAATTCCCAACGTACCCGTTTGTCCATTTCGCACCTCCAGCGTCGCATCGCCAAATATTTTCTCTCCACAGCGATGACAAAAGCAGTAAATTTTCTGAAACCCTTTCAACAAATGCTCCTGTAAATTATCCTGTCGCTAATTTTCAAACAAATGTTCCACGTGGAACATTTTCGCTCTCGGTCATCTTGCCTGCGGCAAATCGATTTTATCGAGAATGCCCGCCAATTTCGCCAGGAGGATGCCATAGTTCGTCATCGGCTTTTCCTGCGCGCGTGCCGCCGCGATCCGCGCCATGACGTAACGGCGATTAAACATACAGCCGCCGCAATGAACGATAAGATCGTAGGGCGAAAGATCAGCGGGAAAATCCGTCCCGCTCACTACCTCGATGGTGATACCGTCCCCCAGCCGTTTGCGGAGAGCTCTCGGCAGCTTGACACGCCCGATGTCCTCAGCCAGCGGCGCGTGCGTGCAGGCCTCGGCGATCAGGATCCGTGCGTTTTTCGACAGCCCGTCGAGCTTTTGCGCCGAAGCCGTATAGTAATCGATATCCCCTTTATAATTGGCGAACAGGACGGAAAACGACGTCAGGCGGCTTTTCGGCGGCTTTTGCCGCCAAATCTCGGGAAACACCTGCGAATCCGTGACAATAAGCGTGGGCGGCTCCCTGAGCGCAGCGAGCGCCGCCCGAAAGCCATCAGCGGTCACCGCGACGACGACACAGGTGCGGTCGAGAAGATCGCGGATCGTCTGCACCTGCGGCAGGATAAGCCGCCCTTTGGGAGCTGCGATGTCCTGCGGCATGACGAGAAGAACCGTATCACCGCTTCGGGCGAGGCCGCCGGTCACGCTTACCGCGTCATATTCTGCGGGGATGGCACGAAGAATGGCGCGCCGAAGCTCTGCTAAATCGTGCCGCTCTGTCGCTCCGCCGGACGCCGGCGCGCATGTACTTGACGCACTGATGCAAAGCGGCGTAAGGCCGGTCTCTTCCCGCACCCGCGCCGCCAGCGCCATTCCTCCGTCCGGCCGCTCATCCGCACGGCTCACTACGGCGATGACGGGCGTCCTGCGCGCGCGAAACC
>CAJPUA010000253.1 GCA_905373705.1 uncultured Schwartzia sp.
ATAGAGCTCAGCTGGCAGGATCACGGAAAAGGCGTGCCGGAGGATCAGCTCCCCCGGCTTTTCGACCAATTCTACCGTACAGATGAGGCGCGGAGCAATGTCGCTGACGGCAGCGGCTTGGGACTGGCTGTCAGTAAAGAGATCATCCGGGCGATGAACGGCACGATTGAGGCTCGGAACACGCCCGGCGGCGGGCTGACGATTCTCATTCGACTGCCCATCCTCGAAGGGAAAGGAGAACAATATGAAAAAAATCCTGTTGATTGAGGATGATCCAAAGATTGCGGAAATTGAACGGGATTATCTGGAAGCGAATGATTTCTCGGTTACTTGGAATACGGATGGTAAAAAAGGACTGGCGCTGGCGTTGGAAGGGGAGTATGATCTTATTTTGCTGGACGTTATGCTCCCGGGGATGGATGGTTTTCAGATATGCCGGGAAATACGAAAAGAGAAGGAAACGCCGCTTCTGATGGTGACGGCCCGCCAAGACGAAATTGATATTCTGCGCGGGTTGGGAACCGGCGCCAACGACTACATCATGAAGCCATTTAATCCCAACGAGCTGGTAGCCAGAGTGCGGGCGAATATCCAGCGCTACGAACGGTTGATGAATAACGCGGCGCAGAAGATGTCCGTCATTCGCTCCGGCGATCTGGAAATTTATCCGGAGGCTTACCGGGTGCTGGCGCGCGGGCAGGAAATCAATCTTACCCACAGAGAATTCGACGTGCTGTGTTTTTTGGCGCAGAATCCCAATATCGTGTTTAGCCGGGAAGCGCTTTTCGAGAAAATATGGGGGTATGATTCCTTGGGAGAAACGGCTACGGTCATGGTTCATATCAACCGTATCCGGGAAAAAATCGAGCCAGACCCGGCGCATCCCGTATATCTGGAAACCGTGCGGGGGGCGGGCTACCGGTTCCGGCGCTAAAAAATCGCCTTCAGGTTCTCTTCTGGGAGAGCCTGAAGGCGATTTCAGTTTGGTTTTATACTCGGTTTAAGCCTTGGCGTTATTTCTGTCGGAATAAGACGCGATTCCCGTAACGGAGACGTTATTTCATGCGCCCTTTCGTGCGGAAAAATTCTTCCGCGACCTGTGGGAAGAGCGCGTAGGAGAGAACGTCCTCTTCCGACGCGCCAGCGTATCCTTTGCCCGCCAGTTCTTCGCGGAACTGGGCGACGGTGTTCTCCTTGGCGTCCTCAATTGCGCAGTCGGTGACGATTTCGGAATCTTTGATCCCGATTTTCGCCAAAAATCCTTTTTCGATCGGTTTCGGCGTGTGCCCGAACTTGCCGCGGGCGAGATCCTTAAATTCGCGCGGCACCATCTTATACCTCTCGCCCATAATAACGTTAAAGGTCGCCATCGTGCCGACGATCTGGCTCGACGGCGTGACCAGCGGCGGGTAGCCGAGGTCGGCACGGACGCGCGGCATTTCGTCGAGCAGATCCTGGTACTTATCCTCCATGCCCTGCTCTTTGAGCTGATTCGTCAGGTTGGAGAGCATACCGCCCGGGATCTGGAAATCGAGGACGTTCGGATTGACGTCGAAGTAGCCTTTAAGGTTAAATTCTTTAATGAGATCCTGCTTGACCTGCAAAAAGTATTTGGAGACCGGCGTCAGCTTATGGCGATCGAGGCCGGTATCGTAAGGCGTGCCGACCAGGGTTTCGATCATCGTCTCCGTGCAGGGCTGCGAGGTATCGTTGGAGAAAGGCGCCAGCGCGGTGTCGATAATGTCGACGCCGGCCTCGATGGCCTTGAGGTAGGTCATCGAGCCAAAGCCGCTGGTGCAATGTGTGTGGAGATCGATCGGCACTTTCACGGCGGCTTTGAGTTTCAGAACGAGATCCTCGGCGACATAAGGCTTTAAGAGTCCCGACATATCTTTTATGCAGATGGAATGGCAGCCCATAGCCTCAAGTTTTCGCGCCAGCTCGACGAAGGTCTCGTTGGTGTGATACGGACTTACCGTGTAGACGAGGCACCCTTGAACGTGGGGCTGTTCCTTACACTTCAGAGCCTCGTCGATGGCCGTGCGCAGATTTTGGATATCGTTTAAGGCATCAAAAATGCGGAAAACTTTGACGCCATGCGCCGAGGCTTTGCGGACGAAAGCGCGGACAACATCGTCGGAATAATGATTATAGCCTAAAAGGTTCTGCCCCCGTAAGAGCATTTGAATCGGCGTTTTTTTCAGATGCTGCTTCAAGGTGTCGAGTCGCTCCCATGGGTCTTCGCCGAGAAAGCGCAGGCAGGTGTCGAAGGTAGCGCCGCCCCACGCTTCCAACGCGTTGAAGCCGAAGTTGTCCAGGGCTTCAAGCTGCGGCAGCATTTGGCTGATACGCATACGGGTCGCGCACAGGGATTGATGGGCGTCGCGCAGAATGGTTTCGGTGATTTTAACCGGCTTTTTCTCCATGATGATAACACACTCCCTCAAAATGCGAATTGCTAAAATCGGCAGGCGCCGTGCGTCGACGCTCCGTTACATAAGTATAGTATAAAAAGGAAAAATCGGCTTGTCAATGTAAAAGCAAAAGAAACTTCAGTAAAGACAAGTGGCAAAATAGAATTAAGATAGGTATATTTTACCGAAACAGGGCGCGTTACAAAAGGGACGGGGGTTGGCAAGGCGCAGGCTTGCTTTTTTAGCGATCATCACCTATAATACTCATACGGTATTGACCGCGAATGTCCTTTTTTGCCAGCCTACGGCGGGAATTACGGCGGCAGGAGGACTTTGGGAAACTGGGCGCCATCGTCAAGTGGTTAAGACACCGCCCTTTCACGGCGGGTTCGTGGGTTC
>CAJPUA010000254.1 GCA_905373705.1 uncultured Schwartzia sp.
TGTATGTGGAGTAAAATCGAAACCGGGAATAAAAGGAAAGCGCCCTGCGGCAAAGTTTTGCCGCAGGGCGCTTTCCTTCGGGGCGTAATATTACTTGTTTAGAAGTTCATTCGTATCGGTAAAGGCATCCGGATAAACGTTTTTAGCGACTTGAAGAATGGCGTCGCCCATGTGCTGGGTATTGGACGCCCGGTAGCGGTCTTTCAGGAAAAAGAAGCTGCGGTTTCGCACCGCTTTGGCGGTTTGCAGGGCGGGATCGCCGAGCACCTGTTCGCGGATTTTGCCGCCGTAGTCGTTGTCCGCGCCGCCGTCGACGAACATCAGAATATCGGGGTCGATTTGCAGAATCTGTTCGTCGGAAAGGTGGCTGCCATAGGCCATATGAATGCGGGCCGCGCCGTTGATGACGCCGCTTTGGCGGCAAATGTCGTTAAAGAGACCGTCGGGGTGTCCAAAAGCGCCTTGACCCGAAAAGCCCAGAAGCACCTTGCGTTTTTCCGGCGGAATCTGGTCGGTATGCGCCGCGACATAGGCGACTTTTTCGTCGAGCTCGTCGATGAGCTTTTGCCCCTGCTCCGGTTCGCCGACGGCTTCTCCCATCTGCTTCAGGCGTTTTCGCACCATATCAAGATTCGTCGGAACCTCCATACAAAATACCTTGAAGCCCATTTCTTCTAACGTGGCGATGGTTTCCGGGCGGGCGCGAAGCTGGGCGAAAATGAGATCGGGGCCGAGCGCGGCGATAGGCTCCGGACCGGGATAGGCGGGGACGCGCCCGGCGACCTTAGCCGCTTTATCGGCAGCCAGTGAATACTCAGGGTCGAGGGTCGGGGGCGAGACGGCGGCGATACGTTCTGGCGGCAGAAGATCGAGGAGGACTTCCTCCAGGCTCAAGGTGTTGCCGTAGACGCGCTGCGGCTTGGCGTCGAAATGGATGGTACGCCCCCGGTCGTCCACCACGTCATAGCCGCCGCTCACCGCTCCTGCCGGTTTTTCCCCGCAGCCGGGAAGGAAAAAGAGCAGGCACAAGAGGAGCAAGGCATATCCCTGCCGCTGGAGGCTGTGTTTATTTGTCATACGGGACCTCTTACTTTTTTGATTATAACCGGGCGGTGATGGCCGCCGTCAGACCAAAGACAATTCCTGGGAGGTTGGCAAAAATAATGGGCCAATCGCGGTCCTTTTTAAAAAAACCGTATCCAACCCATGTGGTGCAGTTGATGAAGGCGACAAGCGGTTGAATCCAGTCGCCTTGATGGCCGGAAAGATTTCCGACGATTTGCGGAATATAGGAGACATACATGCAGATAGATAAACCGGAGGCAATCGTCCCGACGATGGTTATCTTCTCTTTCATGGCCTTTTTGCCAATATCCGTTACCTTCTTTTCTAAACTTGATACTTCAGCGCTTAACTTTTCTTCCATCGTGATTCCTCCTTGGGGAATTGAGATAAAAATATAGCAGTATGGGATAGGAAGCCGCATTGTTTGCATTTTGCTTGCCAGCAGGAATGAGCGGCGTCTTGATTATACAACGGCAGAATACGAGAGTCAACGACGTCTATGGTTGATTGCACAGGAGTGGTTTTTGGATGTAAAATAAGTTGGAGAGAGAAAACAATCGTGGGCGTTGGGGGGAGAGCGGTTATGGATATGCTGCATGGGGCCATCGGCGGCAAGCTGCTTCGCTTTTCGCTGCCCATCGCCTTTACCGGCGTGGCCGAGCAGCTGTTTAATTCGGCGGATGTCCTGATCTTAGGGCAGTTCGTCGGCAAGGACGCTATGGCGGCGGTGGGGAACGACATCCCCGCCATCAGCCTCATGGTACTGCTCCTTTTAGGACTGTCCATGGGTGTCAACGTGGTCATGGCGCAGCATATCGGGGGGCGGCACGAAAAACGGGCGGAGGAAGCGGCCCACACGGCGATTTTAGTGGCGATTTTCATGGGGCTGCTGCTCATGCTGGCCGGGGAAGCGCTGACGACGACGACACTGGATATTCTTGAAGTTCCGGCGGAGGTTTACGAGGACGCGGCTGTCTACTGGCGCATCTTCCTTGTGGCGCTGCCCTTTTTGGCCCTGTATAATTTTGAAGCGGCGATCTTTCGCAGTTCCGGCGACAGCCGGACGCCCCTCTACAGCCTCATCGCGGCCAGCCTGCTGAATGCGGTTCTCGATGTGGCGGCGGTTCATCTGGGGCTTGGCCTCTCGGGGGTAGTTTGGGCGACGGTCATCGCGTATGTGGTGAATGCGCTCATCCTCTGGGTGCTGTTGACTCAGGGACGGGCGAAAATCCGCCTAGCGGCCGCTAAGCTCCGCTTGTCTGCCGTTGAGCTGATCCGTATCGTGCGCATCGGGATCCCCGCCGGGGCGCAGGGGATGGTTTTCGCCCTCTCGAACATCCTCATTCAGGCCGCCCTCAACGGCCTCGGACCCGACGCGATGGCCGCCTCCACGGCGGCGCTCACCATTGAGTTCAACGTGTACTGCTTTATGAACGCCTTCGGACAGGCGGTGACGACGTTTGTCGGGATCAACTACGGCGCGGGGAACATGGAGCGCTGCTTTGCCGTCGCCCGATCGGCCTTTAAGGTGGGGGGCAGCTTCATGGCGGCGCTGTCGCTTACGGCCGCGCTCTTCGCGGAGCCGCTGCTGCGCTTTTTCAGCGATGATCCCGCCGTCATCGCCCTCGGCGTCGTTCGCGTTCATTATGTGACGGGATTGGAATTTATCAATGGCTTTTTAGATATTTTAACGGGGATGATGCGTGGCTACGGCTTCTCACTGCCTCCGGCGGTAGTGACGCTGATCG
>CAJPUA010000255.1 GCA_905373705.1 uncultured Schwartzia sp.
TGATCTCCTGATCGCCGCGATAGGTGCCGTCGCCGTAGCCTTCGATGACGCCGTCCGCCGCCAGCTGAGCTACCGCATCGTACGCCCAATGGTCCGCCGGAACGTCCGTGAACGGGTTCGCCGCCGCGAACGTCGTCGCGGCAGCGCCGATGACGAGCGCGCCCGTCAGAGCGGATACGAGAGTTTTCTTCATTCAAAATCTCCTCCTCATAAAATATCATTTATTGGCAACCACAGCCCCGTTATATCCACGTACAAGAGCCATACCCTCCTGCATCGCCATTCTTTCGCTGCGTCCACCTATGAGGGATAATATAGCATATCGCATCTAAAATGACAATATACCGGGGCCATTGTCGTTATATGGTCTGTTTATCGCAAGCGATAACGGAGCATTCCCTGTCTTGCCGCCGCTTCCTCCCTTTTATTTACCTTCTTTTTGCTGCCCTCGATAAAATTTACAGCAAAAAACAGGACGCAAAAAAGCCTCCGCCGAAGCGGAGGCTTTTCTGCCAGGAATAACGCAGGGCTCTCTTGAACAAAATACAGCTACTGTCGAGCTAAAGGCTTCCGTCCACGCAGACGGCCCGTTATCCTTTAACTAAAGCGGCATACTTCGCACGCTCTTCCGGCGGTATCCGCAGAACATCCATCGCTTTTTCCATAGATACCCCCAAGCCTTCCATCATGCGGCGAATGGAAGTAGCCATGCCTTCCTCTTTTCCTTTTTCCATGCCTTTTTCCATGCCTTTTTCCATGCCTTTTTCCATGCCTTTTTCCATGCCTTCTTCCATACCCTTTTCCAGGCCTTCTTCCCGTGCCTCCTCGGCGCGCACTTGTAAGGCGAGTTCGGCGTCCCATTGGAAGTTCATCATGTCAAAAACCTCGCTTTCCTGTTTTTCCCGAAAATATTCCGTTAAATAACCGTTATCGATACAGTACGTTACCGCCTGCGGCACAGCCTCCCGAAGCGAACGTCCCTCATTTATTGCTTGCCGCACTTTCGCAACGAATACGCTATACGCTTTTAGCGGCGCGCAGATTTCGAGGATCTCATTCTCGGGGACGGCATTAATGTTAACGACTTCGACGATAATTTCCATCGCTCCTTTGCGTTCGCCGAACGCATCCGAAAGGCGAAGCTTCCAGCGCGGGGGCCGTTCCGCCGTGCCGTTATAGAACACATAAAATTTCGGTGCCGGCAGGGGGACACGTTTTACCCGATACGGGAGCCTGGGCCCGACGTATTGACGATAAAGTTCCGCGATATACCAAAGAATACGCAGCGGCATATTTTCGTTCAGCGTACTTTGGTGCTCAACCAAAATCATGTGCTGATTTTTTACGATGAAGCTTACGTCGTTTTTCTCGCTGTCGAAAAAGGCTTCGTCAAGGGTTGTGAGCTTTATGTCGCTCACTTCGACCGCTTCGCCTTCCAAGGCCTCATAAATCGGCGAAAGCCTTCGCACATCCTTAAATATATCGCGAAAGAGCGAATCCTTATAGGTGCGTTTCGTTTTCCTCATATCGGCTCCCCTTCTTCCTTATATTATACTACGAACCCCATCGAATAGACAAGCGGCGGTCGTCGCCGACGCGGTTCGAAGCGGCGATCCCTGAAAAACAGCCGCATCCCAGAGGCCGCCCGAATCACACGCCGTGAAGAGGAAACAGCGCGCAAAAAAGCCCCCGCCGAAGCGGAGGCTTTTCGTACTGTGCAAATTGTCCCGTGGGGAGATCAGAAGAAGAAGTTGACCTCGCCGAAGATGGTCGAAACGTCGCGAACCGACTGACCCTCATAGTCGGCAATTTCTTTGCCCGTGAAATACTTGAGGGTGGTCTGAACGTTCTTGAAGGGGACGTAGTCGACGCCGAACTCCCATCCCTTCTGACCCGCGCCAGCGGCATCGTAGGTCGGGGCCCAAGCAGCGAAGTTACCGAGGTAACGATAGCCGGCGAAGAGGCCGAAAGAGCCTTTGTCCGCAGGATCAGCACCCTTGTAATCAAGTTCCGCCGTCCAAGCACGCTTTGCTCCCGTGGTGACCTTAGCGCCCGTGCCATTTTCACGATCCGGGGAGGTATTCCACGCGAACGCGCCGTTCAGGGCGACATTGTCATCAAACTTGATGCCCGCGCCGACTTCCCAGATGTTAGCATCCTTCTTGCCGTAAGCAGCCTCAAAGGACTTCTGATTGTTGAACCGATGGTAGCCAACGCCCCAAGTGAACTTCTTGTCGCGGTCATTGTAGATTTCAACGCCCTGGTAGCTGGCAACCTCGCCGTCAGCATAAGACGTCGCGCTCTGCGGATCATGATTCGCACGGCCCGCCGTCAGCGTGACCATAACGTCTTTCCCGAAGGTGACCTGGCCGCCGGAGACGTTGTCGTCGAAGATCATACCGCCGTCCACATTGGTGACGTAGGGCAGCTTACCGAGCAGAATGCTCGTATTGCCATACTCGCCCTGCACCCAGATGCGCTCGACCTTGAGATCGCTGTCGCCGTTCATGTGATCATTCGCATCACCGTTCGTGGCGTTCTTCGCGGTGTTCATGTCCGTATTGTAGTCAATGCGGGCATGCCCCGTCCAGTGCTCGTTGATCCGGGCCGTCGGCTCGAGGCGGAAGGTCAGGTACTGGCTGTTGTTACGCTCCGAAGGATCCGGACCAAGCTCGCCCTTGCGCTGGCTGATGTAGCGATAGCGAACGGTGCCTTCCCACTTCACGTTGTCGACCTTCTTCTCGAGGGCCGCCACGCGAACGCCGAGGTTGTTGAGCTCGTCGGCAAATTCTATCTACCTTATTAAAGGAGG
>CAJPUA010000256.1 GCA_905373705.1 uncultured Schwartzia sp.
GGCTTAGGGCTTTCGCAGTGGGGCGCTTATGCAATGGCGGCGAAAAACGATTATCGAACTATTTTACATCACTATTATACGAATATTGAGATCATAAAACTGTATTGATCGAGGAAACATACGAATGCTACTCACGGAATTTGATTACGAGCTACCGGAAGAGTTAATCGCACAGACGCCAATCGAACCACGAAACTCGTCGCGGCTTATGGTATTGGACCCTGGAAAGCAAACGATCGCCAATTCCCGTTTTTCTGACCTGCAACAGTTTTTAGAGCCGGGGGACACACTGATTTTCAATGATACACGGGTTATGCCGGCTCGTTTGATTGGTCACCGACAGCCGACCGGCGGACGCGTCGAAGTATTTCTGCTTCGTTGTGTAAAAGGAAATATCTGGGAAACTCTTGTGAAGCCCGGTAAAAAAGCTCTTCCTGGCATGGTTATACGCTTTGGACAAGAACTTACGGGCGAAATTATTGAGGCAACAGATTTTGGCGGGCGTCTGATACGATTTAGTTATGCGGGGAGTTTTACAGAGATTTTGGACAGGTTGGGCGAAACGCCGCTGCCGCCTTATATTCATGAAAAATTGACAGATCGGGAACGTTATCAGACGGTTTATAACCGGGAATCTGGATCTGCCGCCGCTCCGACCGCAGGTCTTCACTTTACGCGGGAACAGATGGAACAGCTTAAAAAATACGGCGTAAACCTCGGTTTCTTGACCCTTCACGTTGGGTTGGGGACCTTCCGGCCCGTTAAAACGGAACGAATTGAAGATCATACCATGCACCGGGAATATTATTCGATCAGTGAAGAAACGGCACGGCTTGTCCGTGAGACAAAGGCTTTGGGACATCGGGTCATCGCTGTAGGGACGACCTCCATACGGACATTGGAAGCTGCGGCAAACAAAAAAAATGACATCGTCGGGAAATCCGGTTGGACAGAAATCTTTATTTATCCGGGCTATGAATTTAAGATTGTCGACGCTGTCGTCACAAATTTTCATTTGCCAACATCTACGCTCATTATGCTGATCAGTGCGTTTGCCGGCCGTGATTTCGTTTTGCAGGCCTACCGTCAGGCCGTTCGCGACAGGTATCGCTTTTTTTCCTTCGGCGACGCAATGTTTATTACATCCCCCGCACAGAGATGAAATAATCATAAAGCAAAAACAAACCCATACACGGAGGTGTATTCGTAAATGAAACAATGTATGGATTCAGAAAATTTGCACCGGCGGTTGAAAAAGATCACCGGGCAGGTCCAGGCAATCGAACGCATGATCGATCAAGATATTCCTTGTGAAGACATTCTTTCCCAAATCAATGCGGCGAAGTCCGCGCTGCATAAATGCGGACAGGTTATTTTGGAAGGACATATTCAGCATTGTGTTAAAGACGGCATCGAGCATGGCAACGCCGAACAGACAATTGCCAATTTCACGATAGCCGTAGAGCGCTTTGCCAATATGCGGTAAAAGAGACAATTTCTCACCAGTTCTTTCGAAACCAGTTAAAAATTTAACTGGTTTTCTTTTATCTTTCTTGACAAACTTATACCCCTATAGGTATAATAGCGCTAGAAAGAAAATTTCCGCATAGGAGGCAAACAATGAAAATGCTGTGGGAAAAATTATGGAAAGGTTTCACCGGAGCCGTTTCAATGCCCGGTGAAGTGCCAACACATGCCTTTGTTTTGTCTGGCGGAGAAGAACACTGGGTGGAAACAGTAAATGTGTGCCCAGGCGATACGCTCCTTATCTATCCAGGCGAACGTGTTCCTGTCGACGGCGTGATCGTTGAAGGCCAGTCGTTTTTAGAACCCTGGGAGCAGAAAGGAAAAATTTCTTTGGTATCCCGTGGCGTTGGCGATAAAGTATACAGCGGCAGTCTTAACCGTTCCGCGCAGTTGAAAATCAAAGCGGTACGCCCCGCGGAAAAAAGCTTTCTCCAACGGCGGTTGACTAAAGCCATGAAACGAGAAGCCGATAAGGCGCAGGCAGCGATTTTGCTTCAATTTTATCGCGCGGATGATGTAGGTAGCTTGTTTCCCGGCGACATATTCATGTGAAATATTATAACGAATATACAAGGGCTGATGTCATGACACGTCAGTCCTTTTTGTGTCTATCAGCATTAAGATACGAAAACTTTTCCCGCAAAAAAGGTAAATCGCCGCAGAACACGAATAATATATAAGATTCTCTTATTCAATTGCGCTGTTTAATTTTATTGTTGATATCAGTAAAGAGGTGCACACTATGGCGGTTCATGTTATTAACGAAGCCCGGCGCTGTCTGCAATGTAAAAAACCATTGTGCCAGCTTCAGGGATGTCCTATTAAAACTGATATTCCCGAAATGATTCGGCTTTTTTTATCTGGGCATATTGAAGATGCCGCAGAGATGTTGTTTATAAATAACCCTTTAAGTATCATATGCTCGCTGGTTTGCGATCACGAGAAACAATGCGAAGGCAACTGTATTCAAGGAAGGCGCGGCAATGCTATACATATTTCCAGTATCGAAAATTACATTTCCGACGCTTTTCTTGATAAGCTGATTTTAACTCGGGAAAGCAGCAAGGAAGAAAAGGTCGCGGTCGTCGGCAGCGGCCCTGCGGGCATCACTGTCGCGATCGTTTTAGCGCGGCGCGGATATAATGTAACGATCTTTGAGCGCAAGGATCACATCGGCGGTATGCTCCGTTATGGAATTCCCGAATTTCGTTTACCAAAAAGTATTTTAGAACGGTATCAG
>CAJPUA010000257.1 GCA_905373705.1 uncultured Schwartzia sp.
CTCCTGAATGTAGCCCAGCGAGATCGCGTCTTCCATCACTTTTTTCGACGCCGGGACGACGATCATCCGGGTCGTTTCCGGCAGATGGCTCCCTTTGAGGATCCGCGCCGCTACCGCCAGATCCTCCAGCCGCCCGCCGGTGCAGGAGCCAAGATACGCCTCGTCGATCGACGTTCCGGCGTATTTTTCCAGCGGGAACACGTTATCGACGCTCGACGGCGCCGCCACCTTCGGGCGAATCGCGCTCACATCGTAGGTAAGCTCCGCCGCGTAGGAATAATCTTCGTCCGTTTCGTAAATCTTATACGGGCGGATCACGTTCTTTTTCAAAAACTCCATCGTCACCGCATCCGGCTGGATGTAACTCGCCTTACAGCCCATCTCCGTCGACATGTTGCACAGGCACATGCGCTCCGACACGCTCAGCTCCGCCATCGCCGGGCCGGTAAATTCCACCGCCTTATAGACGCCGTAATCCGCCCCCAGATCGCCGATGATATAGAGGATGACGTCCTTCGCGAAGACGCCGGGGGCGAGCTTTCCGATCAGGTGCACGCGAAAAATCTCCGGGACCATGAACCACAGTTTCCCGGTAATCATGATCGTCGCCAGATCCGTCGCCCCCACGCCGGTGCCGAAGGCTCCGAAAGCGCCGTGCGTCGTCGTGTGCGAATCTGTCACCACGACGATCTCGCCGGGGTGAACCAGCCCCTTATCGGCCAGCACCTGATGACATACGCCCTGATCGATATCCATCAGCTTCTCGATCCCCTGGGAAAAGCAGAACTCGCGAAACTGCTTATGGTTCTCCGCCTGCGTGATCGTCGCGCAGGGCGCGTAATGGTCGAAGAACATCACGATTTTATCCGCGTCAAAGACCTCGTCTCCGCCCATCTCGAAAAAGGATCGCACCGTCTGCAAATAGAGATCGTTAATCCCCGCGATATCAACGTCGCAATTGACAATCTCGCCCGCCGAAACCGTCTCCTTGCCGGCTTTTTCCGCCAGCAGCTTTTCGATCGCGTGCATAAATTCCACCTCCATAAATTTTCATCAGCCAAATCGATCGCCTGTTTTCTCTGGCTGCATAGAGCAAAAAAGCGCCCTTCCGCGGCGCCCACCCCCTTCTTTTTTATGATTCGCCGCTTTCATTTCGCCGCCGTTTGCCGCTTCGCGCCCACAGAGCAAAATTCCGCCATACCGATCACATCTTTTTT
The DNA here is from genome assembly GCA_905373705.1 of uncultured Schwartzia sp. Taxonomy (GTDB): domain Bacteria; phylum Bacillota; class Negativicutes; order Selenomonadales; family Selenomonadaceae; genus CAJPQU01. Next base: position 1,218 of record CAJPUA010000257.1, read on the forward strand.
CCTATTATACCATGACCACTAAATTCCGTCTGCGCTTCGCCTGCCTTTGTTAAGGGGTTAAGTACATATTTTCACCATAAAATTCAGGCCCGCCGCGGAAAAGCCAACACAAAAAGGCCCGTCCCGAAGGACGAGCCTTTTTGCTTTCCCTGCCTCGCAGCGCAGCCGCTTCCCTTAGATGAGCTTCGTGTTCATATAACGCGGCGGGAAACACCTTCGCAAAACAAAATTTTTAATTTATACAAAAAGAAAGACGACCTGCGCGGCCGCCTTCTGCCTATCCGCACATGATCTAATGGTTAGATGATTTTCCATTAGCGCGAATTTCAAGCTTTTCCTCATTGGTACAGAAAAGCCCCAAACGATCGAATGCTTTCAGATACGAGTCAGCCAGGCGTTCCTTATCGATAAAAGGATCGCTTTCGCTGCGGACAATATAGTCAAAATTATCAAGTCCCTTATAAGAAAAAGCATCCTTTATCTGGTTAACGGTCGCTTCTTTAAGATCGGCCAGATACTGACTGCAAATATAACAAAGATCGTATAAATCGCGAATCCTGTCGCGGCTCAGATACGCTGCGGATTTTAACTGCGCCATGCGATCGATCGTATACACCTGAATCCCATCTGCCTCTGTATAAGTGTCAGGCGGGATAACCTTACTGCGATAAGAAACTTCAACCGTTAATTGCTTCTTCCTGTCAGGCCCGTAAGCAATCACGAAGCGATTGACAGCAAGCGTGTCTTTGTCAATTCGCCAGGAATATCCGGAGCTTTTGCAAAAATCATCCATGAACCCATGAAGCTTGGCATGAAAAGCATCAAGATCGATATTCTCAGAAAAGCGATCCAGTCCGTAGCATTCCACCAGGGCCGTCCCGCCTTTCAGGATAAACGAAGAGGAAATTGCATTCATTTGTTTAAGAAACTGATGTACCACCTGCTTATGATCCTGCTCTGCCAGGGCGCCGGCTTCACGATGCGTCACCCCACCCATAAAGCGAAACCACTGGCCCCGATACTCCTTTTCCATGAAATGCTTTATTTTATCCCAATAAGGAAGCTCCTGTAAAAGCATAACTTTCTCAAAAATCAAAGGCGTGTACGCATCCCAGCAAATAAAATCATCGCGCATGCCCCGGGGGTGGTAAAAATCACCGGTTTCCAACATATCCAGACACGCGCGGATATGATTCGCAACGGGAAACACCCCTTCATGCTCTGGAATATTATGATTTAGTTCTATGCCCCAATCACCATAAACAGACATTTCAGAATCAAGCATCTGGGGATGATCCCATTGAATCCAGGACATATGCCAATCTCCGGTCGTATTCAGCGAACAAGGTAAATTCAGAGCGTGAACGCCCGTAATGTACTTCATGGCATTTCGCCCCTCCATGGTGCTGAGTAAAAGCAGCCTCATCTTTCCCGCAACCTATTATATCCCACGTTATCGAGCGAAACGGCTCTCTGCGCATCGGGCAGATACGCTATTTCCTAAAAGAAGCCGCCTTTTTATGCTCCGTTGAGGTTTTCTGAA
>CAJPUA010000258.1 GCA_905373705.1 uncultured Schwartzia sp.
AAGCTTCGCCCGCCTCCGTTTCGAACGGGCGGCAGACGAGGTGCTCGATGAGTATCCGCGCTGGCGAAAGAGCCTTTACGACGATAACGCGGCGGCGGACGCGGCGTTTATCTCTATTCATGCCGAGGATCCGGAGATTTTTCGGGGAATTTCGCCGGCACGCCTGCAGCGCGCCCAACGGGCGGCGGGCGCGGCTCTGATCGATTATCGGGCGCGGATGATGAGCAATAAAAATACGTGGTGCGTCGTTTCGATCCCCACGGTGAACTGGGCGAAAAAAGTCTTCCCTGATAAATCGCCGGACGAAGCGATGGCGGCGTTGTGGCAAGCGATTTTGCGGACGGTGCGCGTCGCGGGCGACGGGCAGGCCGCCGCTCGCTGGCGGGAGCATATCGCGTTTTTGCGGCGGGCGGCAGATTTTCTAAACCGCAGCGCGTTTACGTCCCTTCATTATAAAAACGCGTGGGGAACCGATCTTACGATCGGCCTCCCCGAGGGCCATATCTGGGTCGGCGGTGAGGAGAAGACGGAGCGAACCGCGGCGCATGAGGGCGGCGTCCCTTTTGTGGCGAATCTGCCGACGGAAGAGGTTTATACTCTGCCCCATCGCGAGAGGGTGGAAGGCGTCGTGTGCGCGACGAAACCGTTGGTTTTCAACGGCAATCTTATCGAAGGAATGCGGCTGACCTTTCACGGGGGAAAGGTCGTTGCCTCTGACGCGACGCGAGGGAAAGAGCTTCTTGCGGAACTTCTCGCCACCGACGAAGGCGCGATGCGGCTTGGCGAGGTGGCGCTGGTTCCGTTTGATTCGCCGATTTCCCAGAGCAAACTCCTCTTTTACAATACGCTTTTCGATGAAAACGCCGCCTGCCATTTGGCGTTGGGCAAGGCATACCCGACCTGCCTGCAGGGCGGCGCGGAAATGGACTCGGTAACGCTTTTACGGCACGGCGTCAACGATTCTCTCCTGCACGAGGATTTCATGATCGGCTCCCGTGATCTGGCTATTACCGGAAAGACAAAAGACGGTCGGGATATCTCTGTCTTTCGGGAAGGCAATTTCGCAGAGTTTTGAAAAGCGGCGGCACATCACACGCCGCTTTTTTTTGCGCATTTTGCCGGGGGATGTGGTATACTGCTAGCAGGAATATTTCCGAGGAGGCGGACAGGATGAACGTGGCGCGGATTATGGGGGCGGCGTTGGTTTTCTGGCTATGGACGACGGCGGCGTTGGCAGCGGTGCAGCCGGAGGATTTTTCTTGTCGGGACGTGGCGCTGGGCGATGCGGCGACGGAAGAAACATTGACAAAGGCTTTCGGCGCACCGCTTTTTGATCAGGAGCGCAGCGTATTCGGGATTCGCGTGAAGTATTATACGTTTCGCCGCGATTTTGTTGTTGGCGTGACGCCTCGGGACGGGAAAGTTGTCGATATCGTCATCCGCGATCAGGATTATACCGGACGTGGCGGGGTGCGTTACGGAGCGACGCCGTATCGGATCGCAGAGGTTTTTGGCAAGGTGGAGCGCCAATTTATTGATGGCGTGACGTGGTATATTTATCAAAATCCTGCCGCGCCGGAGGAAAGGCTCATGCTGGAGGCGGAGCTGCCGCAGGCGACGCTCCTTTCGTGGCGTATGACTAGCCTGCCGCTTACCGAGGAGGAGGCGGACGAGCAATTGGACGAGGAGTGGGAGAGCCAGAACCTGGGGGCGGCGGAGCTGTCGCGGCACGACATTGATATGAGTGCTTTAAAGGAGCGTCGTGCCGCTGGCGCGCATAAATCATGAATCGATCACAGCTGGAACGGACGCTGGGGATATTTCTGGGATGTCTCATCAGCTCCAGCTCTATCAATCTGTTCCTCATCCCCAATCATCTTTTGAGCGGCGGCCTGGCGGGCATCGGCATTATCGTTTATTTTTTGACGGGGCTTCCGGTAGGAGCGCAGGTTCTCGTCTATAATGTGCCGCTTTTTATCGCCGCCTATAAAACGCTGGGCTCGCGGTACATCGGCGGGGTCGTCCTGGGAACGGTGCTCTTTTCCGTTGGACTTGACGCGACGCATTTTCTGAACGGGCTAGCGCCGGTACCGGATCCTATGCTGGCGGCGATTTTCGGCGGTATTTTTAACGGCCTTGGGTACGGGCTGCTCTTTCGGCTGGATGGCAGCTCGGGGGGGCTGGACATCGTGGCGGCCATCATTCGGAAGTATTATTCGTTCAACATGGGTGGTGTTATTTTTGCCTTCAATTGCATCATTATGACGATTTCGGCATTTATGTTCGGCGTTATGCCGGCGATGTACACGCTGATTTCGATGTTCCTCAGCGCGACGGTGACGGATAAAGTCGTGGCGGGCTTCGTTCACCGCAAGGTGATTTTCCTTATCTCCGACCGTGCCGAGCCCATTGCGGAAGCGATCATTCACGTCCTCGGGCGCGGTGTGACCTATATCGATGGCGAAGGCGCTTTTACCCATCACGCGAAGCGGGTGCTGTTCGTGGTCGTCACCCTGACCCAGATCGCTCGAATCAAGCAGATCGCCGATAAATTTGATCCCCAGGCCTTCATGATCGTGCTGGACGCTAATGAGGTCATGGGGCGGGGCTTTACCCTGCCGGGGGTCAAAATTGAGGAAATGCTGCGGGAGCGGGTGATAGCGAAGGGATGGGACGGAAAGGGGAAAGAGAGCTGTGGTTAAGGATCTGGAGCGTTTTGTCGCCGTGGCGCAAGGGAAGCATCCCGCCGCGCT
>CAJPUA010000259.1 GCA_905373705.1 uncultured Schwartzia sp.
GCTATTAAAGCCGCTAAAAAGCCTGTCATGTACTTACGCATTTTTTCCATCGCCTTTCCTCTCCCAGCCCGTCACCGCGTCGCCGCGAAATAATTTGCCAAGCCTTCGCATATCCCTAACGCCATTTCCTGTTGGAAATCTTCGTCCGCCAGGAGCTTTTTCTCCTCATAATTCGTGATGAACGCCAGCTCAACCAAAGCCGCCGGCAATGAAGAATTGCGCAGGACATAAAACCGCGCCTGTTTGACCCCGCGATCACGCAGCCTGCCGTGATCGAGCATTCCGTCCTGAAGCGCCTGCGCCAGCGCTTTATCGTTCTCACTTTTAGGATAATAATATGTCTCGGTACCGTGCGCCGCCGGTTTCGCAAAAGCGTTGCAATGGATGGAAAGGAAAACTTCCGCTCCCCCCGTCGCTTCGCCAACGTCGACGCGCGCCTGCAGTTCCTGCGCGTCCGTGGCGGAAGGGCCGTAAACGTCTTGATCATCATCCCGCGTCATGACGACGCGCGCGCCGGAATCTGTCAGAAGCTGCTGCACTCGTTTCGCGACGAGAAGCGTAATATCTTTTTCCTGTAAGCCGTCAACACCGATGGCGCCAGTATCCGTACCGCCGTGTCCCGGATCGAGCACGATCGTGTGCCCTTTTACGCCGTCGATCAGGGCGGGCCCGCTATGCTCCTCGGCGTCGTAAATATCAATGACCAGCCGCCAGGGCAATTTTTGCTTCTTATCCGCTTCCCGCGTGCTGACCCGATAATTCGCTTCTTCCGCCGGAGCAGTCATCGCTATGGCGAGCCGCGTGAGGCCTTCCTCCTCGCGAAAAACCGCCTGTCGGGCATACGCCTCATCCAGCGTAACATCCCGCGGCACATCGCCCATCCCGGTATCCGCAAACTCAATCAAAAGCCGTTTCGGACGAAGAACGCCGCCGCCTTTCACCGTATATTCCGCCGGCGGCTGCGATAAGCCGATCTCACAGCGCAAAAAGGTCTGCCCATTCTCCTCCATCACCTGCGAGTGAAACGACACGACTCGCTGCGCCGGCTGCGCCAATGCCGTCGCGGGCAAAAGCAAGAGACAGAAGATCGTCAGAGTGAATAAACGCCACCCTTTCATGGATTTCTCTCCTTGATTTCTCGCAGGAGATCGGCGGCTTCCTGGCGCGCCCGCTCTGTCGCTGCCTCATCAAACGATATCTTCATACGGATATAGTCCCCCTCGTCAAGCCCCGGCGGCAATTTATCCGCCGGAAAAACCACCTGCTGCTCCTCGTCGCCCACAAGAAGCACTGCTTTATCCTCCTCATAGCGATCAAGTACCGCGCCGACAGCTATCGGCTCGCTTTTTTCCCCCGCCATTTCAATTCTCCTTATTACTGTTCTTTTCACCGCGCTCCGGCGTCACTCGGTACGCCGCGCCGTCGGATACGACGGTGATCGTGCCGTTGACATCAGTGCGATAAAAATCAATATGGCGCTTCTCATAATTACGGCGCAGCGACGGGTGCGGATGATGGTAAGAATTACCTTTTCCGCAAGAAATCAGCGCTATCTCCGGCTGAACCGCCTGCAAAAATCTAGCGCCCGACGATGTTTTGCTGCCGTGGTGTCCGGCCTTCAGCACCTGACACCGCAGGTCATCCCCCCGATGGCGTTTCAAGAGCTTTTCTTCCGTTGGCTTTTCCGCGTCGCCGGTGAACATCATAGCGAAGCTGCCATACGTCAATCGCCCCACGATCGAATTAAGATTCAGGTTAATCTTTCCATCCGGCATGTGCCCCCCCTCGGCGATCATTTCCTCCGTCGGGCTTAACACGGTAAACACCGCGCCGCCGCCAAAATCAAGCGTATCGCCGTCGCGCAGCGCCTTGTAGGGAATATTCCTGTCCCGGATCGTCTTTAAGTAATCGCGGTAGAATTTTGGCGTCGCCAGCTGACCGTTATCATAGACGGCCTTAACCTCGTAATTTTTAAACACCATCGCCGACCCGCCCAAATGATCGCGGTGCGGATGCGTAATAATGAGCTTATCGACCGTCTTAATTCCTTCTTGATCAAGAGCGGCCTTGAGCTTTTTTACCTCATCGGTATCGCCGGCGTCGATGAGGATATTTTGCTCGGCGGTACGAATTAAGATGGCGTCGCCTTGCCCGACGTCCAGCACCTTGACCGTCAGCCCATCCGCACTCTGCTTCAGCTGCGGCGTTTGAGCGCAGCCTGCCAGCGCCAGCACAGCCAAGAGAAGCGCCATAAGAAGCGCCGGTATTCGATTTCCTCTCCGCATGAGTCCCCTTCCCCGCTCCGTCTGCTGGAAAAATCCCCTTCCCTTACCTTACCTTAATGTATTATATTGTCACGCGAAAATGAAAAAATTAAGGAAAACGACCCATAACCGAGAAAATTCCCGTTCCCTCACTTCCCCGCGAACCGTTACAGATCGCCACGCCGCGAAAGAAGATAGAGGCGCACCAGAAAAGATCCGGCCCACATGATGATCGCCGTCAAATAGAAAACGTCTGTCAGCGCCATCGCGTGAAAATCAAGCAACGCTGTCAGATAAATGAGACTGACGAGCAGAATGATGGCGTCCACTGGTTTCACCGCTTTTCTGAGCTTCGCCCAGCGGTTCGTCGGTTCCTTCTCATCGCCAGAGCATTGACCATGCTGCTTCAGCTCTTCTTCCCGCATTTTTCTTCGCTTTGCCCGCTTCGGTCGCTTCATCAGGCTCTCCTCCCGGCTTTTACTCATGAT
>CAJPUA010000260.1 GCA_905373705.1 uncultured Schwartzia sp.
TTTCCTTTTTACCAACGATGAGACTGTTAATTTCGCTCGCCTGATGAGTCGCCTTTTCCGTCATTGCCTGCTCCATGGCGTCCATCAGTATGTCATAAACGATCCCCGCCATGACGATGAACACTAGCAATACCGGCGTGCCAATAAGCGCAATCATTCGTGTCTTTAAATTCATCTTCTCCTTCTCCCCTCTCTGCAGGAAAAATTTTCTGGCGGCAATCGCCTTGAAAAGGCCGGAAAATAATTTCCCCAAGAACAATTATCTCAAAATAAGAATTCTATAATTTTTTCTTAATTCCTTCTAACGAAAACCATTTTCTCTCTCCGTCATTTATTTTTTACACGAAAAAGTGGTGATCCCTCGCCGCCAATTGAATCCGATATCAGACGCGGAACCGTCCCACACCTTTCTGGAGATCCTGTGCCATTTGCGCCAGCGTCTGGCTCGCCGCGGCGATCTCCTCCATGGACGCCGCCTGTTCCTCTGATACGGCGGCCACGTTCTCCGCCTCGCTGTGTACCGAACCGGATACTTTCTTAATCGCCTCGACCGACCCTACCATACGCTCGCTTCCCGTCTTGATCCCTTCCGTGCTCTTATGGATGCTGTCGATTTTTCCCATTAATTCCTTAACGACTTCCGCGATACGGTCAAATTTCCCGCTCGCCTGATTGACTTGCGTAACGCCTTCGCTGACCCGTTCCTTTTGATCCTGCATGACCTTGAATGTATTTTCGATCCGGTTCGCATTTTCGGTAATAAGCGAGGTTATCTCCTGGGACGAGGACGCCGACTGCTCGGCAAGTTTTCTTACCTCTTCCGCAACCACGGCAAAGCCTCGGCCCTGCTCCCCGGCCCGCGCCGCTTCGATAGCGGCGTTGAGAGCGAGAAGATTCGTCTGCCCGGCGATACTGCTGATCATCTCAACAATCTCAGAAATACGCTTCGAGCTGTCATAAAGCGCCGTGACCGCCTCGGATACACCCTTAGCGCTTTCGTCGAGGACTTCCATGCCGCGAACCGCAACGTTAAGTCCCTGCTGGCCTTCCACCGTCGCATTCTCCACACGCTTAGCCGCCGCCGATACGTCAGCGATGCTTTCCGAAATATCGTTCATTGCCTTGGTAATCCCGTCGACGGTCTGCAAAGAATCATTGACGACGGCATCCTGCTCGACGGTATCGCCGGTGATCTTTGTGATCGCCTGCGCCGTATGCTGCGCTCCTTGCGCCGATTGATCCGCCGAAGCCGTCAGTTCCTCCGACGAGGCCGCCAACTGCTGGGCGGTTTCCACCGTCGTTGCAATCAGTTTTTTCAACCCTTCTGCCATGGTGCAAAAACTATTATGAAGATGCCCGATCTCGTCCTGTCGGTCCGTTGGCCGCAGATCAATCGCGAGGTTCCCCTTCGCTACCTCCGCCGCAACGTCATTAACCTTCTCGATCGGTCCGGCAATGGACTTCGCCGTCATAAACAAGAGCAGGCTAAGAATCGCCAGCGAAACAAGCGAGCCGAAAATCATCACCCATTTGAGATGATTGACATCAGCAAAGACCTCGTCCTTTGGCACAGCTAAAATAAGGTTCCATCCCATATCGCCGACCGGCTGAATAAAATAATACTTATCAACATTTTGATAATCCGCTTCGAAAAAAACGGGATCTTTGCCAAGGAAGTTCTCCGCGCTGCTTCCCATCTGCGTACGAATATTATCGTCGATCGTCAAACTGCTGTGATAAAGAAAGCGTCCCTCCTTATCAATGAGCACTGCCGTGCCGGTATCTCTGATTTTGATCTCGGCAAGCTTTTTCTCTACATCGGAAAACAAGACGTCAAAGCCCACGACTCCTTGCAAAACGCCGTTCGTCCGCAACGCTTCGCTAAGAGTAACGACCTTGATTTTCTGGAATTTATCCTCGTAGACGTCGGATATCTGAACGCCATTTTGCTGCGCCGCCGTTTTATACCAGCCTCGCGTTGTCGCATCGAACTCTGTCTTGGGCACGATACCTTCGCGGCTATCAACAAGTTGCCCGTCTGTATAGCCCAAAAAAAGCGCGTCAATATCCGGCCGTTGAGCAAAGTTTCTCGCCACCGGCAAAAATGCTTCACTGGTGAGCGTCTGCATCGACCAAGCCTGTGTCAGCCCTTCCAATATCTCCTTCTGCCCGTCGACCATCCGCTTGATCTCTTCCGCACGATACTGAGCCATCGCCCGCATTTCCTGCTCGATCGATGCGCTGAGCATTCGGCTGGCCTCCCAATAAACAAAAAGACCCATCGCAATAAAAATCACGACAATTGGTATTCCAATCCAAAACAGCATTTTTGTCCGTAAACGCACCTTAATCACCTCATAGATATAATAATCTCCCCGTATACTATATTCCCAAAACAGCATACGGGGAATCATTCTATCAGAGTCGAAACATTTCCTGCTTCAAAAATAAGTTTTTTGCAAAAAATTCAAAGATATTTTTAATTTTGTTGACAAAAACAAACAATTTTGGATTCAAACCAACGGCTGTCCTTGTTGATCGTCATATGTTGCCGTGCAACGCGGATAATTTGAGCATCCCCAGAAATCACCGTTGCGTCCGTGAACGAGATGCAGACGTCCTGCGCGGCAGCGCGGGCAGAGCGGCGCGCTCTCCGGTACGTCCGCCGGCGTATGCTCCAGCGCCGCCGCGGGACGTTTCGGCTTTTCTGTCCATGAGCGCGGCGGCGAAGCCGTCCGAGCGAGGAAGGAT
>CAJPUA010000261.1 GCA_905373705.1 uncultured Schwartzia sp.
GCTCGTTGATAATACGCAGGACATCAAGTCCGGCGATCTTACCGGCGTCCTTCGTCGCCTGCCGCTGACTATCGTTAAAATAGGCCGGTACCGTAATGACTGCCTGCGTTACTGTTTCGCCAAGGTACGCCTCCGCATCCGCCTTGAGCTTTTGCAGGATCATCGCCGAGATTTCCGGCGGCGTGTAGCTCTTGCCGTCAATCTCCACTTTGTAATTACTTTCGCCCATGTGCCGCTTGATCGAGCGGATCGTACGGGTCGGGTTCGACACCGCCTGCCGTTTCGCCAGCTGGCCGATAAGGCGCTGCCCGTCCTTCGTGAAACCCACCACCGAAGGCGTCAGGCGGCTGCCCTCCGGGTTCGTGATAACAGTCGGCTCGCCGCCTTCCATGACCGATACGACAGAATTCGTCGTTCCTAAATCAATACCAATTACTTTTGCCATTTCTATTTCCTCCCTGCACATCAATAGTGTTATTTGTTTATTTTAAATTTATATAAACGCCGGGAATCGTCCCGGCAGATACGCGTTCCGCGTTAATTCGCCACGACCTGTACCATACTGGGGCGTATAACCCGCCCTTTCGCCATGTAGCCTTTTTGCATTTCGAGGGCGATCGTATCGTCCTCCAATTCGGAGTTCTGCACGCGCATGACTGCCTCGTGGAAATTCGGGTCGAATTTTTTGCCCTCCGTTTCGATATATTCAAGACCATGTTTTTTCAAGGCCTCGACCATCTGCTTATAAATCATCTCGACACCCTGATGAAAGCTCTCGGCCTCTTTATCCGCCGTCAGTGCCCGCTCGAAATTATCGAGCAGCGGCAGCATATCCTTCAAAAACGATTGGGTAACGACGGCCGCCAGTTCCTCTTTCTCCTGGCGGGTGCGCCGCCGGAAATTTTCAAAATCTGCCTGTAAGCGAAGATAGCGCGCATCCCGCTCGGCAAGCTCCGCCGTCAGCTTCTCATTCGCCGCCGCCAGCTCCTCGGAATTAGACGCTGCCTCGCTGTCTGTGGACGCTTTGCGTGTCTCCGTCGCATCGTCAGCGGGCGCCTCCGTCGCGGCCACCGTCTCCTCGGCCTCGGCTTCGTTAATCTGTTCCTGCATGTCTTCCAAATTCACTTCATCCTTTTTCTTCATTTTATCTTTTATGAATGGCATACATTTCACCTCGCGCCGCTTCGCCGGAAACCTCTCTCACCAGCGAAACATCCTGACCACCTCGGAAAGGTGGCTATTCATGTAATCGAGCAGCGTCATCGTTTTTTCGTACTCCATACGCGTCGGCCCCAATACGGCGATGGTGCCTAAAAGCTCGCCGTCCAAATGATATGTCGCCGTGATGACGCTGCAATCCTGTATCCCATGGTAACGATTCTCCCGCCCGATGGAAACGCTCAGACCTTCTCCCTGATGGGCGTATAGAATATCCTTCAGGAGCTGTTCTTCCTCCAACAACAGTAGGATTTCCTTCACGCGCTCCACATCATGGAACTCCGGCTGCTCCAGCATTTCTGTCGTTCCGCCGAGGTAAAGGCGTTCGCGCTTCTCCGTATCGAGCGCCCGATGGATAATTTCCAGCGCCGCCTCATAAAGAGCCGCATCGCCGATTTCGTGGCGGATACGCTTCAGCGTCGCCGCCGGAATCGCGTCGAGGGTTTTCCCGGCCAAGCCGTCGTTGATGGCCCGCGCCATCCGCTGAAAATCCTCAAAGGTCGCACCGTCGGGGATCGCCACGATACGATTTTCCACGAACCCCGCATCCGTCATTAAGACAGCGATGGCCCGCCGCTCGTCCAACGGCAGAAACTGCAGACAGCGAAACGCCGCCTGCGCCATCTGCGGCGCCAATACAAAAGACAGGTTCCGCGTCATGCGGGAGATGAGGCGCGCAGTTTCCTGAAAGACCTCCTCGATCCGCCGCACCCGCGCCTCATACCAGCGCTGCACCTGCACTTTTTCTTCCTCGCCCAGCTCCGGTGGCGGCAAAAGGTCGTCCACATAGAAGCGGTATCCCTTCGACGAAGGAATACGCCCCGACGAGGTATGGATATGCTCCAGATAGCCAAGCATTTCCAGATCCGCCATCTCGTTACGTATCGTCGCCGGGCTCACGCCCAGATCATACTTGCGGGCGATCGTCCGCGAGCCTACCGGCTCCGCCGACCCAATATAATCCTGTACAATCGCCCGCAGAATACGTTCCTTCCGCTCATCCATCCGCCTCGTCCCCCATGGTACGGAGCACTGATCAAAGGAAGCCCGTCAGGTGAGCGCGGCTGCTTCGTCCTGCCAAGGAAAAGTCCGACGCAGCGCGCTGCCCTGCGAAGGATTTCTCAAAGGCGAAAGGACAAAACCCATGCGACCCAGAGGACGGCGCTGGCTGTATCAGCGCTCCTTAGCACTCAACCAAGAAGAGTGCTAACTGTCTATAAAGAATATACTCCCATAAGGTCAAAAAGTCAATATTGTTTTTTATATTTTTTCCCGCCCCTCGTCATGCACCTTTCAACCTTCATTTTGCGCCATATCCAAAAACACAAGCGGGATATGCGTGCCCCCATGACACAAGCCGCAGGAAACAGGTGCCCCTTTCCTCAGCCCGGCCCGTTTAAAGGAAGGGCGTCATGTAGACCGGTAGACACAACACATCCTGCTCCTTTTGCAAGTCTTTTGTGTAAATGAGATATTTTTCCGCAATATGCCGGGCATACTTTTGCCCGAACACATCTAACGAG
>CAJPUA010000262.1 GCA_905373705.1 uncultured Schwartzia sp.
AATTATTGAGAACATGGCGTTCTTTCGCTGCCCCGACTGCGGCAAAGAACACCGCCTTTTCGGCGAGAGCCATCTCCCGGCTATCGCCGCTCAATACGACTTGCCGGTATTAGGGCACATTCCTATCGATCCGGCGATCGCCGCCGCCTGTGATACGGGGCAAATCGAGACCCTCGAAAGCCATTGGCTTGACGGGGTAACGGCGGTTTTGGAGAAGCTGCAAGAGAAAAGAGAATAAAGTAAAAGCCGACGCACAACCGCAAAAACGTGCGTCGGCTTTTTTGCGTTCCAGGAGCGCATTTAGGGAAGAAAATCCTATTGTTTCATCTATTTTTCGTGTTTATTATGAATATTAAGTGGATTTTTCCTGAAATATTTACGCGCCTTTCGGAGAAGAGAGAGGAAAAATAGGATAAAAGGAGCGATGGAGAGATGAATGCGAAAAAATATCTGACGATGGCAGTTGTGGGAACGATTGCGGCGCTGCGGCTGGCGTCTCCGGTGTGCGCGGCGGCGGAAGAAAATGAGAAAGAGAAGACCGGGGCGTTGGATCAGTACGATATTGGCGATATGCTTGTCACCGCGCACCGGGATTCAGGGGAGGCTTTCGTAGCTCGGGAAGGGACGGTCGGTATTTTAGGGACGCAGGATACGATGAAGACGCCGTTTACGGTGACCAATATCACGGAAAAGACCGTCGAGTCTTTTTCGAATCCCACGCAGCCTCTGGACAGTATTTTGGCGGGATCGCCGGCTATTCGCCAGTCGGGCAGCATTCTGCACAACGATTTTACGTTCCGCGGCTTTCGCGCCAACGGCACGAGCTGTTATGTCAACGGAATTCCCGGGATTTGGACGCAGTTTAACGCGCCGACGCATATCGTCGCCCGGGCGGAGGTCGTGGCGGGGCCGAACAGCGGCTTGAGCGGCACAGGTACGCACTATGAATCGGACGCGGCCGGAGGCTTAGTAAATTTTGTTACGAAAAGGGCGGGGGAGAAGGATTTCAGCCGTTTTACACTGAGCCACTCGGGACATAACCTGTTCGGCGGCTATCTCGATTTCAGCTATCGGTTCGGGCGCAATCGGGACTGGGGCGCGCGGGTGAATATTGAGAAGGTGGACGGCGAAACGGCGGTGGATGGGCAGCGCGTTAAGTCCTCGAGCGTTTACGTCAATCTCGATCACCGCGACGATCGCAGTAAGACAAATATTTTCACGGGTTACCGTGAGAATGAGATCATCAACGGCCAGCGCTGGTTCAAATTGGCGAATGCCGTCACGCGGTTCCCTTCGGTACCCGATCACAGCCGCAATTATTCCTTCAACGGGATGGACAAAGCAACCTACGGCTGGGTGCTGGCGATCAATCATGAGCAGAAGTTTAACGACGACTGGAAGTGGTTCATGAATTTCGGGTTGCTTCACAACAAGCTCAATAAGAATGTGATGTATGAATACAGCGCGTTGACGATTCTTAACGATAATGGTGATTTCAATATCAACGAACAGTCGTCGACGACGCCGCAAAAGGCGTACTACTGGCAGGCGGGCATTCACGGCAAGGTGACGCTGGGGGACGTGGTCAATAATTTGACGCTGGCGGTGGACCGGGCGTGGCGGCTGCGCGACGGCACGAAGAGCTTTACTACATACCATCTCGGGACAGGCAACATTTACACGGGCATCCTCAACCAGATTGCGCCCGCCTATTCCGGCTACGAGAGCTATCTGTCGAATAAGACGCGCATCGCGGGAATTTCTTTTGTTGATTCCATCGATTATAAAAAGTTGAACGTCATCCTCGGCATTCATTACCATAAGGCGAATGTCGATAGCTACAGTGCCGCGACGGGGCGGGTTTCTTCGAGCGCCAACAGCAGCGCGACCTGCCCGACCTATGCCGTCATGTACAGCCCTACGGAAAATTTTGCGGCGTACATGAGCCATGCGGAGAATTTCAACGTGGGTACCGTGGTGGGATCAACCTATCAAAATCAAGGCGATATTTTGCCGCCCGCCAAGACAAAGCAGAACGAGATTGGATTCAAGTACACGAATAAGGGCTTCTTGGCTGCCTTGAGTTTCTTTGATATTGAACAGGCCAATAACATCGATGTCTTAAAGGGAGGCAAGCTGTATCAGCTGCAAGACGGACGGCTGCGCCACAAGGGCGTCGAACTCGCTGTCAGTGGGAAATTGGGGGACAAGTGGAATTTCTCCACGGGGCTTTCCTATTTGGATGCCACCTACGATAAGACGAAAAATGGGCAGTACGATGGCGTCATCGAGTCCGGGCGTCCGCGGTGGGCAGGCTCCATGATGCTGCGCTACGACGCAGACGAGTCTTTCGGCGCTTTCGGCCGGGTCGTGTATACGGGCAGTGCGCCGGTTCTCTACGAAGAATTCTGGGCGCCTTCTTATGCGGTGGTGGACGTCGGCGTGGAGTACAAGACGAAGATCGATCGGATGCCGGCGAAGTTCAGCTTGACCTGCTACAATTTGTTTAACAAGTCCTACTGGATGATCGCGCGGGGAGATAATCTCTACATGTCGACGCCGCGCACGCTGGCGCTGACGATGAGCGTCGATTTTTAAAGACGAGCGGGAGACAGAGAGGAGACAAACCGAGGCTTGAACGGCGAGCGGCAGAGGACATACGAAAAATGGGAAAAGGGGGGGCGTATCATGACAAAAAAGAAAAAGCTGGTCATAGCAGTGGCCGGAACCTTTTTCGGG
>CAJPUA010000263.1 GCA_905373705.1 uncultured Schwartzia sp.
GGGCAGTGTTTCAGGCAGTCGCCGCAGGAGATACATTCTCGATCCCCGGCGATCGTCGTGTCCATGCCGCAGACCTTAGCGCAGCGCCCGCAGTGTATACAGCGCTGGGGATCGACGGCGACGCCCAGGAGCGCCTGCCGGTTACAGCAGCCATAAGCGGCGCCAAGAGGGCAAAACCAACGGCAAAACGGCCGGTAAGTAATGATCATCAGGCCGAGAAAGACGGCGAGAAGGGCGAATTTCCAGACGGTGATGGCGCCCGCAGCGGAGCGCAGCATGGTGTTCGTCGAAAGAAGCGGCACCGCGCCCTCCAGTGTTCCCGCCGGGCAGATGAATTTGCAAAAGGCGGGGATGCCGACACCCGTCACGCCCCAGAAAATAAGCGGCAGGACGAGGACGAAGAAGACGCTCCACACGTATTTCAGCTGGCTGAGGCGATGCGTCAGGGGGGATTTTCCCAGTTTTTTCCCCGGCAGGCGGTAAAAAAGCTCCTGAACGAAGCCGAAGGGGCAGAGCCAACCGCAGATGAAACGTCCAAAGGTCAGCCCCATGAGTAGAATTGTACCTAAGACATAGGCTGGAAAGCGTGGCGATACGCCAGAAAGAAAGCTTTGCAAGGAGCCGATAGGGCAGGCTCCGGCGGCGCCGGGGCAGGAATAGCAGTTTAGCCCCGGCACGCAAGCGGCTTTCGTCGGCCCGCGATAGATGCGCCCCGTAAGGAAGTTGGTGAGGTGCGGGTTGTGCAGGAAAGAGGCCGCGGCCTGCATCCAGAACCGTTTATCCAATGCCGATACACTCCAGACAAATGCGCACGGCCTTGGACAGAACCTGCCGTGCTTCGCCGCGGTAAAGTCCTCCCGCTAAGAGGCCGACGCCCAGCGCCCACAGATATTTTCGCATAAAAACTCCTTTCGTCATTCCTGCACTGATTTTAGCGTACGCCAGAAGGTGAGCGGAGCCACGCGCTTCCCTTCGGTTTGCGGGTTCATGGGAAACATGTTATAATCAGTAAAGCAGGCGAGTGTTGCCGATGGTCTGGGGCAACGCTCGGTTTTATTATACCGGACAACCTGAAAATGAGATGAAGCAAAGGAGATGCTTGTGATGGCGCTGGCCAAGGAGAACGAGATACAGAATATCGCCAAGGAAATCATGGCGGATTACCAGAACGACCGGCCAGTCGATCAGCGCGACGTATCCACTCAGATCGATGAAAAAGCGATTTTGGACGTTTTGCAGAAGCTCCTGCGCATTCTTTATCCCGGCTATTATCGCCGGAAATCTTACACCCCGCACGACGACTATCGGAACCTGTCGTTTTTCCTCGAGGAAATCGTGTTTAAGCTCACACGGCAGATCGTCGGAGTCTTTCGGAGCCTTCCCGAATACGCGCATGTCGATGAACCGGTCATTCAGCGCGAAGCCCAGCAGCGAGTATTCGCCTTCCTGCACCGCATCCCAAAGATGCGGGACTATGTCAATTCGGATTTGGAGGCCGCGTTTGACGGCGATCCGGCGGCAAAGAGCCGGGAGGAGATTGTCCTCGCCTATCCCGGCCTTTTGGCGATTACGATTTACCGGATCGCGCACGAGCTGTTCCTCCTTAAGGTTCCGCTCATTCCGCGGATGATGACGGAATACGGGCACAGTGAAACGGGCGTTGACATTCATCCGGGGGCGACGATCGGGCGGTATTTTTTCATCGACCACGCGACGGGCGTTGTCGTCGGCGAGACGGCGGTGATCGGCGATCATGTGAAGCTCTACCAGGGCGTCACCATCGGCGCGTTGTCGACCCGCGGCGGGCAAAAACTCAAAGGGGCGAAGCGTCATCCCACCATAGAGAACAACGTGACGATTTATTCCGGGGCCTCGATCCTCGGCGGGGAAACAGTCGTCGGTCACGACTCCGTCATTGGCGGCAATTCCTTTATTACGCGTTCGATTAAGCCGGGTACGCGCGTCAGCATCAAAAATCAGGAATTACAGATCGACGAGCGGGACGGCACGTCGTTTAAGGAAAAAGAAATCGCGCCCGGGGCATGGTTCTATACGATTTGATAAAACGGCGACTTTACGCCGATCGGAAGGGAGCGACAGCGACATGAGCGAAACGGAAAGCTGCGGACAGGCGTGCGGATCCTGCGCCGCGGATTGCGGCGAACGGCAGGCACCGCCGGATTTTCGGGAGAAGCCGAATGAGCTCTCCAAGGTGCGCTATGTAATAGCGGTCATGAGCGGGAAGGGCGGCGTAGGGAAGTCGCTGGTCACCGCGCTGACCGCCGCGTCGATGAGCCGGGCGGGCTATCACGTGGGGATTTTAGACGCCGATGTGACGGGACCCTCGATTCCGAAGATGTTCGGCGTTTCGGGGAAAATTCGGGGCACGGAATCGGGGGCGTATCCGCTACCCAGCGACGGCGGGATCGACATCATGTCCGTGAATCTCATGCTGAAAAGCGAGGAGGATCCCGTCGTCTGGAGAGGCCCGGTCATTTCCGGCGTAGTCAGGCAGTTTTGGTCGGAGATTATCTGGCAGGACATCGATTATCTCTTCGTCGATATGCCGCCGGGTACAGGCGACGTCCCGCTGACGGTTTTTCAATCGCTGCCGGTGGATGGCATTCTCGTCGTGACGTCGCCGCAGGAGCTGGTGTCCATGATCGTCAAAAAGGCGGTCAACATGGCGCGGCTGATGAAGGTTCCGATTCTCGGAATTATTGA
>CAJPUA010000264.1 GCA_905373705.1 uncultured Schwartzia sp.
ATGTCGAGCTGACGCGGGTCGTGATGACGGCTCTGGCGGCAATGCTCGTATCAAGCTGAACGCTCAGCCCCTGAGCGGTGCTGTGCAGGATCGCAACCCGGCGGTTTTCCTTTGGGATACGCGCCTGAATCGCGTGAAGTTTATCTTCCATCGACTGGATGAGCGCCTCGCCCTTCTCCTTTTCGCCCGTTACCTGAGCGAATATCCGCACTTCCCCCTTTACGTCCTCATAATTTTTCATATCTACTACCAGCACGGGCAAGATGGAGGAAATCAAGCGCAGTATGGAGGAGTTAATCGAGTCAAATCCGGCCTGGCAGACAATTCCCGCCATTAAAAACGGCAAGGTGTATTATTTATCACAGGAGCATTTTTTGTTGAGTCCGGGACTCCATTACCCAGAGGCGGCAGAAGAAATGGCACGGGCCGTTTACCCTGAGGTGTTCCCATGACGGGGGACACTCACGAGGCGGTACGGGAAACGCGGCTGATGCGGCGAATTTTCGTATTGGCTGTTTTCGCCGTGATAGTAGTGACGGGATTCGTCGTCAGTGTGACGATGGGCTCGGTGCGTATTCCCCTGGAGGAGATCTGGCAGGCGCTTTTAGGCGATACGCCGGGCGTTCATCAGCAGATTATCATGAATATCCGCTTGCCGCGGACGATTGTGGCAGCACTTGTGGGCGTCAATCTGGCGCTTTCGGGGGCTGTTTTACAGGCGATTATGAAGAACCCGCTGGCGGATCCGCATATTATCGGAATATCTTCCGGTGCGGGCTTAACCGGTATTCTTGTCATGTTGGTATTTCCCGGCTACGAGTATTTGATTACCCCGGCGGCTTTTGTTGGCGCGATGGCGGCGGCAGTCTGTATTTACGCGCTGGCGTGGAAGAACGGGATCCGTCCGGTGCGAATTATTCTGGCCGGCGTCGCGGTGTCAGCGTTTCTCGGGGCGGGGATTTCGGCACTCCTGATCTTTTACAGTGATAAGGTACACGGGGCACTCATGTGGATGGTTGGTGGACTGGCGGCGCGGAGCTGGCCGCACGTTTCGATTATTCTGCCTTATGCGGCAGTTGGGCTGGTGCTGGTCCTTTTAGGATCGAAACATTTAAATATCTTACAGTTAGGCGATGAGATCGCTAAAGGGCTGGGGTTAAATGTCGAGTTGACGCGGGTCGTGATGACGGCTCTGGCGGCAATGCTGGCGGCAAGTGCCGTATCCGTGGTGGGGCTCTTAGGCTTCGTTGGTCTTATTGTGCCGCACGCCACGCGGCTTCTCATCGGCTCGGATTATCGCTTCCTTTTGCCCGGGGCGGCGCTTTTGGGGGCGGCGGTTGTAATTTTCAGCGATACCTTCGCTCGGACGGCCTTCGCGCCGACAGAACTTCCTGTTGGCATCCTGATGGCGGCACTCGGCGCGCCCTTCTTTCTCTTCCTGTTAAGGAGGGAACTCTGATGGCGCTGGAAACGAAGAACCTGACGGTAACGATCGAAAAGCATACGATCATCAAAAACATCAATCTCACTTTCAGTCCTGGGCGGCGGACAGCGATCATTGGCCCGAACGGCGCGGGAAAGTCAACGCTTTTAAAGGCGCTGTCCCAACTGAACAAACATTATCAAGGGGAAGTGCTCCTCGACGGTGTCGACGTCAAGACGATCGGGCGTCAGCGCCTGTCCCAGCGGCTGGCGATTTTGCCGCAGGGAGCGCAGGCGCCGCCGGACGTCACGGTGGGCGCGCTGGTCGATTTCGGGCGCTTTCCTTATCGAAGCTGGTTAAGGCCCGGGGATCCAAAAGCGGATCGCGAGGCGGTGGAGTGGGCGCTGGAACGCACGCACCTGCACGGCTTTTTGAACCGGCGAGTTATGGGGCTTTCCGGCGGCGAGCGTCAGCGGGCATGGATCGCAATGGCGCTGGCGCAGCAGCCGGAAATTTTGCTTCTCGACGAGCCGACGACGTACCTCGATATTGCTCATCAGCTAGAGGTCATGAATATCGTGGAGGAGATCAATCGCGATTATCAGATGACGGTCATTATGGTACTGCACGATATTAATCACGCTCTGCAATACGCGGACGAGATCGTTGTCATCAAGAACCATGGTATTTTCGCACAAGGGACGCCGCGGGAGATACTGACGGTCGATATGCTGGGCGAGGTGTTCGGCGTCAAGGCCGATATATTCGTAAATTCGCAGGGAATATCGGTATTGTCGCCGGTTTCGCTGGTGCGCCGGGAGGATGGCAGAGAGGAGAGTACGTCGTGAAGCGTCACGAATACGGAGCCGGGTACCGTCTGAATGCGGCGGTGAAGCATCCTACCCGGGCGCTGCGGCGGGCGGCGCGGATCGGGGTGCTGACCCATATAGAGGAAGATTTTCCCGAGAGCAAAGCGAAAGAGGCAATGCTTGTCGTGAGTTACGGAGCGGTGGACGAAGCCGCTTATGAAGCTTCGATCGCGGCGACATTGGAAGCGATTGAGGAAGCGCATCCCGGGGTAATGATTACGCAGGCATTTACGTCGGACGTGATGATCCGGCGGTTCGCAGCGAGTACGGGCATCCGCCTGCCGCGTCCTGAAGCGGCGCTGGCAGGATTGGCGTCCCAGGGGTTTACCCGGGTGGCGCTGGTATCGCTGGATTTTTTCCCGGGAATCGATTATGCGCTTTTGGGTGCGGTTTTTCAGGCATATC
>CAJPUA010000265.1 GCA_905373705.1 uncultured Schwartzia sp.
TTCGTTTCCTCTTCCGTCGTCCTGCTATCCTCCGGATATTCTCCCGCCGATCCCGCTAAATCCGACGTCGGCTCCGGCGTGATAAACATAGCGGAAGAATTTTCTTCAGCGTCTCCCGGAGCTGCTTCCTGCGGCGAAGCTTCCGATAATTCATTCGCCATCTCCGGCACCGCAGTGAAAGGAGCATATTCCTTCCCCGGAGAATCTATCGCCGAGTATTCCCCTGGAGCATCCGCCCCCGAAGCGCTTCGTCCTGACGAAACGGTTTCGGTCTCAGAATTTTCCGCCGCCGCCCACGCCTCCTCTTCCGGCGTCAAAGGGAGATCCACGACGTCGGCCACGCTGGGCGCCACGACTACATCGGGACCTTCTTCCACAGTCAACGCGGCGGCGTCTTCCCAATCATTTACCGTCAGCCTTTCCTGTCTTAAACGTTCCCTGACAGGCGTAGGCGGCTCGAGCTGACGCACAGAGTTTTCCGCCGCCATTGAGCTTTTCAAGAGGTGTTCAAAGCCATCGTCGTAGGATGACGTTTGCGGCAGGGAAGACGTTATATGGCGCAGCTCATCCAACTGCCGTTCCAGACTTTTCGCCCTGGCGTCAGCCTCCTCGACCAGTTGTTCAAGATGCTCGATATGATCGCCCATCCGGGCGATAATCTCGTCGGCGGACCGCTCCATTTCCCGCTGCATACGCCGGGCTGCCGCCTCAATATCTTCAGCGCCGTTTCGTGCTCCTTCATTTTTTGGCCATATCTGATAGCGGAGGACGACCACGACCAGAGCGCCTAATATGATAAAAAAACCTGCGATTTCCGTAACCGTCCCCTCCTGTCGCCTAAGCCAACCATTACTTTCTTAAACGGACAAAGCGGCTGATCCGGGAAAGACCAGCCGCCGTTCCTGCCGGGAAGAAAGTTCCCTCGTTTCTCGCCCTATCCGTCTTTTAAAAGGAAATGTCGATGTTATGCCCCCGAAAGCGATCCGTCACCAGACGCTCTGCGTCATCTCCATTCTCTTCTTCCTCACGTTGGCGGCGCTCACCGCTGTACCCACCGTGCGAATTTCGACCATTGGGATCATCTTTAACCTTGCCGTCTTCAGGTTGATCTTTTGTCTGCACTTGTTCCATCTTCATCCGCGCCGCCACTTCATTGCGAATCATGGCAAAATCCTGCTGATTCGCCGCCTGCTGGTTCAGATTGTTCTGTACCTGGCTGGCATCCGTTGAGCGCGGAACGACCATCTGCAAGCTGATTGGACTGACATTCATGATCGCCGCCTCCTTTCTCCTGCGCCCTTAGTAAGGGCTGACCTGTACCTGTTCGTCAACAACCGACATCTTGCAATGTTGTTCTTCCGTTTGAACGTTTTTCATGATCGAATTAATGACGATCTTCGTCCCCGGGTATATTTTGTCGGAAGCGCGCAGAACGCCATCCTTCATTTGCGCGATCTGGTCTTCCAGCTCGCGAATAAGCTTTTCATCGCGCTCGACCTGCGCCGCCAGCGGGAACTGAGCGCGCGTCAGCTCGCTGATCTGCGCCGCCCGGTGCGGCGGCAATTTGCTGAGATCCACCTTCCCCAACGTATTAAGCGTTTTGGTTAGCTGAGCAAGCTTTTTCTTCGCATCCGCGTAACTGCGGCAGGTTTCTTGATATTTGCGCTGGAGCATCGGATTCACGCCGACCACCAGCTTCGTCGCCGTGTACGCCTGATTGCCAATCGTCTTGGCACGGATTTCTTTTCCCGCTGCCAGATAACCGCCTGCGATCAAACCGCGCTTTCCTTCCACCGATAATAAGCGTCCGGCCCGCAGGTCAGAGTGTAGCGCCACGTCCTCAATGAAAATGGATCCGCCTGCCTCAATCGTCGCGCTTTCAGTGAAACTAGCACGCACATCCTGCTCAGCGGTGATCATGCCCCGGCTCATCCCCTGAACGCCGCCGCTCACATAAACATTAACGCCTTCGACGATACCGCCGTTGACCATGCCCTTAATATAAACATCACCCGCCGCCTTGACCTTAAATCCCGCCTGTACGCTTCCGTTGATTTCAACCGCGCCGGGAAAGTCAATATCACCAGTCGCCACACCGACATCCTCCCGAATCGAAAGCTGCGGATTGATATTAATCTTGCTGCCGTTATCGATAATCTGTCCATCGATGGACGCGATCAAAAAATTCTCGTCTTTGATCTCGGTATTTTTTCCCATTGGCAGCTGTTTTATTTTTCCCGCCTTCGGCTTGACCTCGTTGCCAAAAACAGTTTTTCCCGAAGTTCCCAGCGTATGCGGGATACGTTCGACCAAAACCTGTCCTTTACGAGCCATCACAAAGATATTCATATTTTTATAGTCGACCTTATCATATTGCATTTTGGCCGGCCTTCCCTTTTCCTGCATACTGAAATTACGCTTAATTTCAGCGTCGCGTCCATTTTCCTGCGGCGTTCCCCGTGCCGCGATGAAATCCCCCTCATTATCCAGCCCCTTGCGAATGGCTTCCTCATCGATGCCGTAGATGACCTTGCGCTCCTGCAACGCCTTCATGATCGTTTCGAAAGACGGCGCCAGCGCGCCGGGACGGTAATCAAGATGAACTTTAACTTCCATCTGGTCTTTACTGATTTCGAGCGTATACTTCATTTCCGAAGGCGTCGGCGGTTCCTCAATCGCTTTC
>CAJPUA010000266.1 GCA_905373705.1 uncultured Schwartzia sp.
TTTTCTGACCCGTTGCCGAAGGGATTATCGATCAACGCGCGGGACAATTTTTCCGGCGACAGCCCCGGCGTACAAGCGACGACAAAAGCCCGCTTGAGGTCGTTCGCGTCAAGGATCGCCGCTCCAAAGCAGCCGAGGCGTTCCTGAATACGCCGCACGACCTTCTCCGGTTCCTTCGGCCCTAGCACGATATGCTTATCGTAGGGCGGCATCGTGCCGGTCACATCGTCAATAAGGCGCGCCTGCGCCCCCGCCAGCATGTAGAATACGCCCGCCTTGCCGAAAAGCCGCGCTATGAAGCCCACCGCCATCGAAGCGATGACCCGGCAGGTTCCCTCTTGGTTCATCAGCACCTGCAGGCCATGCGGCGCCGCGAGACTCCCCTCGTCCTTGAAAAAGCGGCAGAAAATCCGTGCCGCCCACGAGCACTCCACCTCTTCCGGCCGGACAATGTTGTTCTGCGTCACCGCGACCACACTCTCCGCCACGGATACCACGTCGTCAGGACCAATCTTTCCCTTCGTATAGCGCTCTATGGCGTCGACAATATCGTCCTTATGCGTCAAGATACGTGTCGGCACCGGTACCAATGATAACTCCGCCAAAATCCCCGCCCCTTAGTCCTCAGCCAGCTCTACTCCCGTTGCTCCGGCAATTTCCTCTGCGGTCAATACGATTCGCGTCTTTTTCAGCACCCACGGGCGACGCCCCAGCCGTGTGTAGATGATATCGACAGGCACGTCGACCATGCGGCGAAGCGCCGTTTTTATATCCATGCCATGCCGTGCCGTCAACCGCACAATCACCCGTATCGAAAACATTTCCCCGCACGGCACCAGCGTCGCCTCAAAATAATCGTCGTCGCGCGGCACACCTGCCCGCTCCACCTTACCCCAAACCTCGATCCCATCATATTGCTCATAGGGAAGCTGGGTTCGCGCCAGGCAATCAGTGACGGTCGCGCACTGTTTGCCCTTGTTCACAAAATCTATCATGCTGACGAGCGTTACGCTGCCCTCATCGCACGCCTCAACAATAAAGGGCGTCCGTTCCTCCGTCTTGAGAATAAGGTTCGTATTCCCCTGATGAATGGCAAACAAAGCAGTCGCCAGCGACAGTATGGCAAACAGCCCCGAAACCACACATAATGCAGTAACCAAGCCAACACCCCCTCTTATTCCAACGCCCGTGTCAGCTTCTCATGATATTTCGCGGGCAGACGGACAATATGTCCCGTTTCCCGGCTTGTAAACACGTTTTGCGTATGGCCGGTAACCAGTACCGCCCCATCAGCAGGGCGAAGGACCCGGTAGTCAAAGGCCATCTTCGCTTTCGTCAGCGCCGTCGGCGACGTTTCGATGACCAGAACATCATCGAAACGCCCTGAGGCCAGAAATTTCGCGCTGACCTCGGTAATGGGAAACACATACCCGTCCTCCATCAGCTCATTCAGCGTGATCCCCGCCTGTCGCAGGAACGCGACCCGCCCGATTTCAAACCAACGAATGTAATTTGCGTGATGAACGACCGCCATCGCGTCCGTATCATAAAAATTTACCCGGTGCTCCACCCGGACAATCACCGTCTAACGCCCCCTCGCTTCATAACTCTTATAGCGTATACCAAAACGGCGGGAAAAGCAAGCCAAAAACCGGCATTCCCCGCCTTCCTGGACCTCATTTCTAAAATTGTGCCGTCACGCCTTTTCCAGCCCGCAAACCGCGTAAGCCGACATCCCTTCGCCCTGCCCCGTAAAGCCGAGATGTTCTTCCGTCGTTGCCTTGACGTTCACCTGATTCGGCTCAATGCCAAGGATACGGCTGATATTATCGCGCATCTCGGCAAGGTAAGGGGCGAGCTTCGGCGCCTGAGCGACGACCGTCGCGTCAACATTACCGACCGTATAGCCCTTTTCACGTGCCATTTCCGCCGCCCGTGCCAAGAGCTTTTGGCTGTCAGCCCCTTTAAAACGCTCGTCCGTATCGGGGAAATGGCGGCCTATATCGCCCAGCGCCGCCGCCCCTAAAAGGGCGTCGATCACCGCATGCAGCAGCACGTCGGCGTCCGAATGGCCGAGCAAACCTTTGTCATACGGGATCACAACCCCGCCAATGATCAGCGCCCGTCCGGGAACGAGCCGGTGTACGTCATACCCCATGCCAAACCGTGTCATCTTCCGCTCCTTATTTTCTGTCGTCCTTTTATCACGGGCAGGCAATCCCGTCACTTCTTAAGCTCGTCCTCCAACCGTTTACGAACGGCTTCTGCTTTTTCCGCCAACGTGTCCATTGCTTCCTGCACCCGATCTGCCACCGGTGAGCGAAGCAAGGAATGGCGGATATGAAGCAGGAATCTTTTCGCCTTTTTCCGCCAGCGTATCCACCGCCTCCTGAACGCCCTGCTTCATATCCGCCATTCCTTGCTTCGCTCGGGCGGCAAGATCCCGGCGCAAGATCGCCTCCATGAGCAGGAGATCTTCCGGCGTCGTCACTTTGATATTGCGGTAATCGCTCTCGACAACCCGCACCGGAACTTTGATCCGCTCCACCAAACTGGCGTCGTCCGTGCCGACAAAGCCTTCCTGCATGGCCTGCAAATACGCCCGGAGCAGAATATCCCGCTGAAATCCCTGCGGCGTCTGCACTTCCCAGAGGGTCGCCCGATCTGGCGTCGCCTGTAC
>CAJPUA010000267.1 GCA_905373705.1 uncultured Schwartzia sp.
GGCCGCCGCTTTCGGAGAAAGTCCGCGCTCTTTCGCACGCTCAATAAGAAAAACGCGTTCCGCCGTATCGCCGAACGTGTTCTTTAAGAAATAATCCGCCATGGCGTATAAAAGCGCCATCTCAATCGCGGCGGGCATAGCCGCGTCGTAGAGGATACTCCCTTCTCGCTTGTCCACACTCGCCGGAGCATTGCCCAGCATACGTTTTACGATGACGGTTTCGTCCTGGTTTTCATACATCAGCTTATTTTCACCGTCCTTTCTACCACAATGTCGCCGAATGTCGTCTGCACCCGAAATTTCGCCAAGACGTCGCCGCGCTTGTGGGTTAAATCAAAGTCCGTGACAGCTAAAATGCGGTCGTCTTGCAAAAGCGCTTCCGTAATGCGCCGCGGCAGTTCCGAAAACACCCACGGGATAGGCTTCCCGAAGAGATCGGCAAGTTCTACGCCGTAGTTCCACGAGTAGATGACAAAGCGGTACCGTTCCGTGTTCAAAATCTTGTAGACGGCTTGTTCCATGGCGGTCAATTCATCCGTCTGCCCGACGATCTGTTCTTCCTCGATACGCATGTGATACGTCCGGCTCGGTTCGTCCCGCGTACGCGCCAGGGCATCTATTTCATCCCCCGTCTCCGGCAAAAGCGCCATCTCATCACCCCCATTGCCCGGTCAAGTTCGCGTGGTTCTTCACTCGGCTCAAAACCAAAAAACTCTGCCCTCCGGCCTGCCGCAGGAGATAGACCGGCTCTCCCACATGCAATCCGTTATAGACGCGGATTTTTTTTCGCCCCCGATAATCGTGGTCGTGGCTCGCGTATTCCGCGTAACCGCCGCCGCCTGCCCGCTTCTCGGTGACGTGCATCACTTCAATGTCCACGTCATAGTCGCGGACGGCATCCGTCAGTTCCAAAAACTCAGCGGAGACAATTTCTTTCTGTTCGATACGGATCGAGAGCGGGTCTACCGTCTCCACGACGCCGATGATGTAGTCCGCCGGTTTCATCGCCTCCGCCGTTTGACTGACAAGCCGCTGCATGGTCTGCAATAATTCCGCGCTCATCCCGTGATCACATCCCCTCGCACCGTCAAATCCATGGTATGGAGATTATTGGATAACTTATGTTTGACATTTTCCACGATCATCCGCTTCGTCAGCTTCATGTCATCAAGCTTAAAATCGACAAAGAGCAGGCACCCCGCCCGCACCCGGACGTCGCCGAGAGCGTTTTGAATGGTCAGCGTCCGCCCTACGCGGTTATGCAGCTTAAGCTTCGCCCCAGCCATTTCGGCAAAATTCAGCGGCTTCTTCCCGTTCACGGATTCCGTGAGCTGCAAGACGCCCCAGCGCTTCATGTTGGCGCTGTCAAGCTCCATCCAAACGTCGCGCGTTCCAGTTTCGTCGTTGTCATAGTAGAGCTTGACGCGATTGTAGGTATCTTTGTCAATCGTCGAAGTGTAGTCAAAATTTTCCGCCGTTTCAGCGTCAATCAGGATATCGACCTTCATTTCACCCATCTCTTTCAGCGTGAGTTTGCCGAAATCGTCATAAAGAACATAGATCTTCTTCGTGTTCTCCATCGTCATGTCGATAAGCGTCTGCACGATGTCCAGGAGCGTTTCGTTGCTTCCGTGGTATTTCGGAATCGTATATCCGGTGTCCGCCAAGTCGCCGACGACAAGTTGAAAGTCTTCGGCCATCGCCTTGATGGCATCCCCGGCTTTGACGTTGACGAACGAGTAAATATCCTTGTTCTTGAGATAACGGAGCTGGTCGTAGGCGGTGACGGAGATCGCGCCGTCCTTGTTTCGCTTCTTCTCGAACACATAGCCATAAAAAAAGTTTGTTTTTTTATAGCCAAGCTGGACGGTGCTGCCCTCCGGCATGTCTAAAATCTCATCTTTCTGTACCCTGAACGTCAGTTTCCCCGGTGCGCCCTTCCGCGTCCACTCAATCTCTATACCGTCGTGGACAAGGGGGATGTAATACTTATCCGTTTCGCGGTTATGAATGACCATCTGCAGGTCTGGCGTCGGCGTTGCGGCTTTCAAAAGTTTATCTGCCAAGATGTAACACCGCCCCCGGATATCCCAACGGATTGCCTATGCCGCTCTGTCCTATGACGCTCCGCCAGTTTAATTTCCCGCCTGCCGCTGCCCGCACCGCCTCACAGACGGATTGTTCATTGCGGATACGGTAGACCGCCGGAACGGTTTTATCGTATGCCGGCCGTGTTTCTTTTACGCGCAGAGTTTCCTTGCCGTTTTCATCCTTCGTAACCTCACATTCTTTTGTCGCGTACGGGCGATATTGCTTGAGACGCAGGGGAACAACAACGTCAAAGCCATCTTCGTGAGATTCTCGCGTTTCGTATTCCTCAATGGTCACAAGCATATTCGTGTCAAAGAGCATACGAAAATCCTCCCGCATACGGGAGATGATGAGCCGGAGCGGCGTATTTCCCGCCTTTGCCTGCTCGAACGTGTCAAGAAAGTGATCCGCCTTCTGAAACGAAAAGCCTTTCCCTAAGATCGCGCTCACCAAGGACGCCGACAGGCTGCTGTCGTAGTTTGCGAAGGGATACGCTTGGTTCGGCAAGAGGACGTCAAACGAAATTTCCGTCAGGCCCGGCGTTTTGATGATGTTGATCTCGCCCTCGTTGATGAGATTAATCGTC
>CAJPUA010000268.1 GCA_905373705.1 uncultured Schwartzia sp.
ATAGGCGAGAACGTCTTTCATCTTCCCGCCGTTCTGCAAAAGGATCGTGATCTCGCCCACAGTATGTGCCGCCGCTAAAACGTCGCGTTTATACGCCCGCATGAAAAATTGCGCCAGCGCTTTATAAGCGGGCGTTGCCTCGATATAATTTTCTTCCCCGGCGTCGTAAACACTAGCATAGGAGAGCTTCGCGAAACCGACTCCAAGCTTCGCCTGCGCCGCGGCGATCTGCTCCGGATCGACGACCGTGTAATAGGACATCAGCCGCTCTGAAACCCGAAAATTGCGCTGCCAGCAAGCGGCATTAAACATGACCTGCGTGAAGTCCAAAAATTTAAAATCATCGTTCACGTCCAGATACTGCTTTACTTTAGCGAAAAGGTGATCATAGTCCAAAACGCCGTAATAGTAAAGAAGCCCCGCTGCTATACGGGCGACGTCGGTATTCCATTCCGCCGCTTTGGCCAGCGCTCCGGCATTAAGTTTTTGAAATTCCTCTAATACTTCGTTCGGCAGGTACCAGGCAGGTTTTTCGTTATACGCGCCGCTCAGCGCGATACCGAGACTCTGAAAATAATCCAGCCGCATTTCATCCAGCCGAAACTGCGTCGATATCCCCTCGCGTTCCGCCATATGGCGAAGCGCCTGATATTCCTCATCCAGCAGGGAAACGAACCATGTCCGGGCAAAGCTTAAAATCGCCGGCGCCAACTTTTCAATCAGCGCCGCCTTATTGAGGCCGCTAACACCGGAAAGCCCGACATTATAGCGAATATCTTCCAGATCCTGCCGCGTCAGCGTTTGCAGCGCGTTCGCCAGCGTCCGTTTCGCTGGAATCTCCCGGTGCATAATCTGCTTGCGTCGTTTTTCCGCTTCCTCGCGCAAAACCCGCTCCATTTCCAGCAAAACCTGGTTGCTGTCTCCTTCACTCATGCCTTCTCCCCACTTTCTCCACCGCTATTTGGGCGGCGGCCGCTCTCCCGTATTATCCGCCAAAAAAGGCGGCGATCCCTCTGGCCAGCCCCACAGCAGCGTGCTTTACTCCTATATCCGAATCCAGGAGTTTTTCCTCCTGCGGATTGGAAACAAAGGCAACTTCAAGCAATATAGCGGGCATTTTCGTATGGCGCACCACATAAAAATTACAGGATTTCACGCCCCGGCTCTCCGTCCCGATCTCTTTCACCACGGCATCCTGAATCGCCGCCGCCAGCTTTCGGCTCGCCGCGCTGCCCTTTGCATAGTAATAGCTCGTCGTCCCCCCGGCCTTACGATTAACGAAAGAATCCATATGAATACTGATGAAGATATCTGCCCCCGCTTTATTCGCAATATCGCAGCGCGCCTGAAGTTCGTCAATATCCGTCGCCTGTCGGTGCTTTGGCGATACCTCCGTATCCTCCGTCCGCGTCATAATGACCTTCGCTCCGGCTTCCTCCAAAAGCGCCTGCGCCGTTTCCGCTACGCGAAGGGTAATGCTTTTTTCCGTTACCCCGGTCGGGCCGATCGCACCGGGATCTTCGCCGCCGTGCCCAGGATCAAGAACAATCTTTTTCCCTTTTAGTACGCTGGAAAGCTCAATTTCTTCCAAATCAATATCCGGCAGATCGACAGGCTTTTCCGCCTTACCCTTGTCCTCTTTATCGCCGGTTTCCTTCGTATCCTTACTGTCCGTATCCCCCGACGTACTGTCGCCGCCGTCACTATCCGCCGGTTTTTGCACGTTGCCTGACGCCGTGGAATTTCCCGCGTTCCCTTTTCCCGCGCCGATATCCATGACGACGCGATACGGCGAAGCGCCCCCTGTAAGCGGAAAAATGGTAAATGTATCCTTCGCGGCTTCCGTCTCTAAGACGATCCGCACCGTGGTCTTATCAAACTGCCCCATCCGGATGCGGCTGACGAAGCGGCCGCCTGGCGCCATTTCACGCTCGACAAAAGCGCCCAGCCGGGCGTTATGAAGATTGATGACGATCCGTCCCGGATTCGACAGAACCATCGTATCATAATCAATTTCCCGGTCGACGTCCACAACCAGCCGGAATCGATCCGCTGAATTTCCTACGCGAACCGCCTTCACTTCCGCCGGAGCCAACGCGCCGTCATCCTCAGCGGCGCTTACCGGTGCGGCAACCGTCGTGACGAGCGCCAATATCATAAAAAGTATGCGAATCATGCGTCTATCCTCCACCCGATCATTCGGTGTTCTGCCTCGAACGCCCTAACATTTTACCGCAGATCAAGGGAAAGTACAATGAAAATTCCGGTTAAAAAGGACAGCCGGCGAAAAATGCCGGCTGTTCCCGTGAAAGCGAGTCCATTCTTCACTCACTTCAGCATATTCTGTAAAAACGCCCGGGTCCGTTCCTCCTGCGGCTGATCAAACAGCCGTGCCGGGGCGTCCTGCTCGACGATCGCTCCATCCGCCATAAATAGCACCTGATTCGCTACTTCCCGGGCGAAGGCCATCTCGTGGGTAACCACAACCATTGTCATGCGTTCTGCCGCCAGCTCCCGCATGGATCGGAGCACTTCCCCCGTAAGCTCAGGATCAAGCGCCGACGTCGGCTCGTCGAACAGCATAATGTCAGGATTCATCGCCAGCGCCCGCGCGATGGCAACGCGCTGCTGCTGGCCTCCGGAAAGACGGGACGGATACGAATTGCGCTTTTCATAA
>CAJPUA010000269.1 GCA_905373705.1 uncultured Schwartzia sp.
TTCATCTGCTCCCTTTCCAGCCTGATCGCCTTCCTCATCGTCGGTCCGGTCTGGTGGAAAGTCCTGGGGCTTTGGTAATCTTCTCCCATATACACACAGGCGGCCATTTCATGCGAAATGGCCGCCTGTTATTTTATCCTTAAGATTTTCATTTCCCACCGCGTTCTCACCGACCTCCCTTTTCCTTGAAGGGCTTACGGCCTGCCGAATTGCCAAGGAGCTGACCGCTCGTCACATCTTGACGGTCACGGGCAAAGAAAAATGGACCGCCGCTACCATCAACGGGGTTCGCGCCAATGAGAAATACACGGGCTGTGCGAAAATCCAGAAGACTTGGTGCAATCTTAACCCTTTTCCTGGGAAATTGACAAAGAGCCAATAACGCGTACGCCTTGACACCGAAGGAAAACTGCCATACAATGAACGAAGTTATTGAGAATCTATATCAATTATTCTACGGGGGAGGATTTTCCGTGAAAATAAAACTCAGCGGCGTATCGGAAACCTTGCTCATTCCTCTTTGGGCGCGAGCGGAAGAAACGAAACGGGCGGACGGTTTGATTCGAGATGAGTTTGCCGTACAGCTCGTCGAGCAAATCGACTATGACTTCGCCAAGTTCGCCCGCGCCAAATATTCGCAAACAGGCGTTGCCGTGCGCAGTTACATCCTCGATCATGAAACGACCGCTTTCATCGAACAGCACCCCGACGCAGTCTGCATCAATCTTGCCTGCGGTCTTGACACGCGCTTTTATCGCGTGGATAACGGAAAGATCGACTGGTACAACCTCGACTTGCCCGATGTCATAGCGCTGCGCCAAAGGCTGCTGCCCGAAAAGGATGTGCGCATACACGAGCTGTCCGCCTCCGTCTTTGATGCCTCTTGGCTGCCGCAAATCGATCATGCGGGCCGCCCCGTCCTCATTCTCATGGAAGGCGCTGCCATGTACTTCACCGAAGAACAGATGCGCGATCTTTTCGCAATGCTCACAAAAGCCTTTGCCGACGCCTCCATGCTCATCGAGATCATGACCCCCTTCCTCGTCCGTCATCAGAAGCGTCAAGATTCCGTAGATACACAGAAAACGCCGTTTCAATGGGGCGTCAAGAGCGGCAAGGAGATAGAAAAGCTCAATTCTGCGATCACGTTTTGCAAGGAGCAGACCTTTTACGAAGGATTCCGCCGCCGCTGGGGCTGGCTCGGAATACTTTCCGTGATCCCATGGTGGAACAAAAACTGCAACAACAAGATTGCCTGCCTGCACTTTGCCGCCTCGTAAGGCGCTAAAGTACAGACAGGCAATCTGATAAACGTTTTGCTCAAGAAACAAGTCTGCCTTACATTATCTCTTCGATGGTGTTTGTCCGATATCCAAGTTCCTATGACTAATTTTTAGATTTCTGTGGCCAATTTTTGCTGGCGGGGCTGTGCAAAATCTCGACCGAGGGGGGGCAAATGCACCCCCTTTTTCTATGCCGAAAAGCCTTGATTTATACGGCTTCACGGATGATACTATTTTAACGATGGCAAGGGAGTGCAAGGTTAAATTGTATCGAAATTAGTGGTAAAAGGGAGCGCAAGAGAAACAGACCGCTTATTTTTTAACTTGTCATCCCCGGTTGACCACTGCGATACTTCCTGTCGTAGAGAAGGGCTGCCAATAGAACGACAGCGCAAGACCCCGCATTATGCACCAAGGCACCGGTGGTGGGGGTAAGAACCCCTTGCACCGAAAGAAGGATCGCGGCAAAATTTATGGCCATGGAAAGGAGGATGGCCGTATGGATGGTACGCACGGTGGCGTTTGACAGCCATTTCAGATAGGGAACTTGGGAAAGATCGTCGGTCATGAGCGCCACATCTGCCGCCTCAATCGCCATATCGCTTCCCATGACGCCCATGGCGACCCCCACATCGGCTGTTTTCAAAGCCGGCGCGTCATTGACGCCGTCGCCAATCATGCAGACGCGCTTCTCTCTCTTTAACTTGACAATGTTCTTTACTTTGTCTTCCGGCAAAAGATCGGCCGCCATCTTCCTGATTCCTACCCGTGCAGCAAAATACGCTGCCGCCTTTTGATTGTCACCCGTTAAAAGCACAACCTCGGTGTTCAACCCGGCAAGCGTCCGCACCATATCGGCAGCATCCGGGCGCAATACATCCGAAAGGGTGATAATGCCAATGACATCGGTTGTATTGGCCACGATAACGGACGCCTTGCCCTCTGTCCTTATCTTTTCAAGCGCCTGTTTGACTTTTTCGGTGATTGCGATTCCCCTTTCACGGAGCAGTTTCTCGTTGCCGAGGATGTATTTGACGCCCTTTACCGTTGCGATGATGCCTTTTCCCGCAAGCATGCCAAAGTCTGCTACCTCGTACAAAGGCACTCCCTTGGCTTTTGCATCCTCCGCGATGGCTTTGCCCAGCGGATGTTCACTGCGGCTTTCTGCCGAAGCCGCTACTTTCAAAAGCTCCTCCGATGTCATATCTGCCATGGGAAGTACATCGTTGATCGCCAAGCGCCCGTAGGTTAGGGTTCCTGTTTTGTCAAAGGCAACGATATTCACCTTGCCCATTTTTTCCAACGCGTCCCCGGATTTGATGATCACACCGTGTTTTGTGGCTTGACCGATGGCCGCTGTGATCGCCGTCGGGGTGGCCAATAACA
>CAJPUA010000270.1 GCA_905373705.1 uncultured Schwartzia sp.
CAAAATGTGCAAGTTGAAACTCCTCGTAGAGACGAAACCTCTCCCGCAGCGGCATATTTAATATCCGCTCGCGCTCAGCGGGAGCGATCACCAGCGGCGCTCCTGCCGCCATCGCCTCACGATACTGCGGTTCCTGCATAGCCAGTGCGTAAAGCTCCATCTGACAGGCGCGCAGCTCTTCCATGCGCGGCGACCCATCCGGCACCGCGTCAAGGGGATGAATATCAATAAAAATCCCCTGATCGAAATAATCGATCTCAGACAACATTGCCATCGTCTCGCTGTTCCTGATTCGCGCAACGCCAAACAGCGCATCATCTGTATACGCTGTCTGGAAAAAATACGGCTCTGGAAATTCCTGCGGCGCGACCTCTTTCAACCGTTCATAATCGGGCCGCATCATCGTCAGGTCAATGTCATCGTCCCAAGGGACAAAACCGCCGTGGCGCACCGCGCCCAAAAGCGTCCCCCACGCGGCAAAACAGCGCAATCCATACTTATCGCAGATCCGCTCCAATTCTGCCAGCATATTAAGTTCTATTTCCCATATCCGCTTACGATGTGCGGTCACTAAGAAGCCTGACCGAATCTCATCACGATATAAATCCTTGACCCAAGTCACCGCTTCACTTCTCCTCTTTGTCCTAAAACCACAGCGGTCGCGCCGCTCGCATTTCCGGCCAGTGATGACCCTCGTCGTTGAAGGATGAGGTCAAATCGCGCGCGATTCTCAGAAAATACGCCTCGAGCGCCGCGTCCTCGACCGCTTTTCGCGCCTCACCGCGCGTGTAAATCCCCAGCGCCGCGTGGGAAAGATCCACCGTCCCGTCCTCGTCCACCGCCTCTTTGGACTCCAATCGAAACTCATGGGTTTTCGTCCGCAGCGCCAGCTTATACGTCTGTCCCGGGTACACAGAAGCGCTTGCCACGTATTCCCGCTCCTTCCCGCCGAGCGCTGCCGGAAGATTACCATCCACATAATCCGGCACCGCAAAGCCCGCGTGATGCCCCATGATGGGATAAAGATCCACGGCGCTGGTCAGCTCATCTACAAAGCCCAGCGCCGGAACGCCTGCCCCGCGCATCATCAGCGCCGCCCCCAGCTGATTTTCGCTCAAGATATCCGGCTCTTCATCGTAAATCGGCACGCCATGATCGGAAAACACCTGCACGATATATTCATCCTCGCCGTAGTGCGCCGTCAGATAATCGAACAAAACCCCGAGGCTTCGATCTGCCTGCGCAATCCCGCGCCGATTCACTTCCTGATAGAGCGGCGTCGCCGGCAGATAGACGCTGGCTTTCTCGGTAGCGCTCCCTGCCAGCCGATCGCCTAAAGCGAGCTTTGCCTGCGCCGCCAGCGGCACCTGATACGTGCGCGCCGACCAAGGATGCGTATCCGTCGTGTGGAGAAAAGATACTGATCCGTCTCGTCAAAAGCCTCCAACTGGCGTACGACCCGCTCGACCCCAACGTATGTAAAAAGCGCGTAAGGATTCACGATCATCCGATCAAAGCCGCGGTCACAGCCGCAGAATACACCCGTACCGTCGCCCATAAGGGTCGCGCAATAATAGCCCAGGCCTTTCATCTGCTCCGACAACGTGAGGTGGTTTCGGGGCAGCTCCACTGCCGCCCGCTCGTTAAAGATATGCGAATGGTGCGGGTACATCCCCGTTTTGATCGTCGCCAGCGAAGGAAACGTATACTCGGCCACGGAGAAGTGATCGTTAAAAATAATCCCCTGCGAAAAGAACCGCACCAGATTCGGTACATAGCGATACTCTTGCCGTATCATTTCCTTCCAGCAAAGCCCGTCCAAAAGGATATTCAGCACCACGCGACGCCGCTTTCGGCTGTGACGCAGCACGATCGGTGCGCCATGCACAAAGGGCTCTGCCGACCGAACCTCGGCCCGCCCGTCAAAGCGAAAATAACTGAACGTCCCCTTCCCCAGCCAGGCGGAATCCTCTGCCTCGTCCGCGCGCACATCAATCCTTTGCCCCGCCGTAAGCCCCGCCATAGGGATCGCCACCGGCTCCGGCTCGTCCACGGTCAGTGTTCCCGGTTCGCGCGCGGCGCGCTGAAAATCAAAAACGAAATCCGCCCCGCAGCGCTCCAAGAATCCCTCGTCCTCTGTGTGCTGCTCCACCAGCCAGCTTTTATTCTCCAAGGGTTCCTGTTCAATATAGGCCCCCACCCACCAGACAGGCTTTTCTCCCGGCCGGACCGGCAGGAAATCCCCCATCAGCGTATGCTTTCGCGCCGTCAGCCCCTTCTCCCCTATCACCATCCAGCGGCTCATAAAGGGCGCGTAATTCCCCAGCCCCATCATTTTCGACAGCCACGCCAGAAAAGCCGTCAAATCCGACCGGGAAATTTTCGCCGTAATCGGATCGCCGTAAAACGTCGCACACAGCCCTTCGTACTCCAGCGCCGCGCCATCCTCATGACGAAGCGCTAAAATCTCCGCCAAAAGCCGCCACACCATATAATTCAGCGGGCGTTTTTCCTCCGCCGCCCGGGCGTATTCCAGCGCGACCCCCGTATTTCCATGGGCCAATGCGTACTTGGCAAAGAAAACAGCAAACTTTTCCGACTGCGGATACCTCGCGCGATACGCGACCAGCGCCGCTAAAAAATCATCGTCGTACT
>CAJPUA010000271.1 GCA_905373705.1 uncultured Schwartzia sp.
TTCTTCGTTGCCAAAAACGCAGTAAATGTCCTGCTTCATCCCCGCGTCGACAAGTTCTGCCAGAGCGCGAATCTCAGCCTCGCCCGTTGTCAGCACCTCGCGCCGCGTCTTTTGCCGCATCTCGTAGGTGATGCCGCGCAGGTAGCCGTTCACCGCCAGAGCGCCCTTCATCTGCGGTGTCAGCGGCGTATCTATGGCGCTGATGGTGCCGATGATGTACTTTGTCATCTCCCGCTCCGAAGCGGTGAACTCGCGCAGATAATCCCAAAGCGGCCGAGGAGAAATTCAAAGAGGTCAACGAGGCTTATGGCGTTCTCTCCGATCCGCAAAAGCGTCAGCAATACGATCAATTTGGTCACGCCGCCTTTGAAACGGGCGGCACAGGCGCAGGTGCTGGCGGGTTCGGCGGATTCGGTGGATTTGGCGGCGGCGGGTTCGGCGGCGGCTTTGATGATATCTTTGATGCTTTCTTTGGCGGCGGCGGAGGACGTCAGCGTCGACAGGGGCCGGAGCGGGGGGCGGATCTGCGCTACGATCTGGAGATTGCCTTTGAAGAAGCCGCCTTCGGCAAAGAAGTCGAACTTACCATACCGCGGACGGAAGAATGCGATGCTTGTCACGGAACGGGCGCCGCAGCCGGGACAGAACCGGAAACATGCCCGGAGTGTAAGGGCAGCGGACAAGTGCAGCACGTTCAGAATACGCCCTTTGGCCGTATGGTAAATACCCGCACGTGCAGCCGCTGCGGCGGAACCGGCAAGATTATTAAGACGCCTTGCCGATCGTGCGGCGGTTCCGGGATGAAAAAGGTTCGCCGGACGATCAAGGTGAAAATTCCGGCTGGCGTCGACGAAGCGTCGCGTATCCGGGTGGCGGGCGGCGGCGAAGCGGGGCGCCGGGGCGGTTCGCGAGGCGATCTTTACGTTTACATCTTCGTCCGGCCGCATAAGCTCTTTCGCCGCGACGGCACGGACGTCCTCTGCGAAGTGCCGATTTCTTTCGTGCAGGCGGCGCTGGGGGATACCGTGGAAGTGCCGACGCTCGACGGCAAGGTCGAGATGAAGGTTCCCGCCGGCGTGCAGTCAGGCACCGTGCTGCGCCTTAAAGGGCGAGGTATTCCATACTTGCGCGGCAGCGGCCGTGGCGATCAGCACGTGCGGGTAAAGGTGCTGACGCCGCAAAAACTGTCGGCGCGCCAGAAAGAGCTGTTAAAAGAATTTGGCGAGCTTTCCGGCGAGAACGTCAATCCGGAGCAGAAGAGCTTCATGGATACGGTGCGCAAGCTGTTCAAAAATAAAGGGTAGACCTTGGTAAGGCTGTTTTTTAAGCAAAATAAAAAGCCGACGATAACCATTCTTGGCGAATGGCGGTCGTCGGCTTTTTGTCACGCATCGCTCATAAACTGGTGCGGAAATAGAAAATGCAGATGAAGAGGACGGTGAGAATGATCATGATGGTGTCGGCGATACTGGTTCGGTAATTGTCCGGGCTATAGTGCTTTTTTTCCCGGAAAGGTTTGGCGTCGAGGAAGCGCATGGGATTGTCGCAGACGATCATGATTTGTTGAACGCCAACGCCCCACGCGCTTCCCAGACCACGGCAGAGCGCAAAACTGAGGTCGGTGATGCCGCCGAATACGCGCTTTAGCGGACGGCGGTAGAACCAGTCGAAATCAAGGGAAATTGCCGTATGTGGCTCCATGCGCGGCAGAAAAATGAGGAAGGGTATGAGGCCGATAAAGACCATGATCAGCTGGTTCGTGACATGACCAACGGTAAAGGGAACATAGTTTACCGGTCCGAAGGGAAGGAAGCGGTAGAGCGTCCATTCCGGAAAAAGCCCGATGACGGTGCAGAGAGAAGCACCGAGAACCATCGCGATTTTCATGTTGGTTTCGACGGGACGCTCTTCAGGAGCGAGTCCCGGATCGGGACGAAGGAAGATGAAGTAGAGCATCTTAAAGCAAATGGAGAGAAGCGTCCCCATGCTGGCCAGTTCCAAAAGCAGGGCGGCTAAGGGAAGATGAGCTTCCTCGGCGGCGGTGACGGTGATCATCTTGCTGACAAAGCCGTTGAAGAGCGGCATGCCGGCAATGGAGAATGCTCCGATGGTAAAGCATAGGGCGACAAGCGGATAGCGCCTGGCCATGCCGCCAAGCTGATTGATCTTGCGGACACCGGTGGCGTAAATAAGGGCGCTGCAGCACATAAAGAGGAGCGATTTATAGAGAATGTGGCAGACGGCGTGCGCCGTCGCACCGTTGAAACTCATTAAGGTGCCGATGCCGGCGCCCGCCACCATGTAACCGACCTGACTGACGATATGGTAGCTGAGGAGCCGGATCATGTCGTTTTCCATGATAGCGAAGGTTGCGCCGTAAAGAGCCATGAGGATGCCGACGCCGATCAGAAGCTCCATGCCGCCGAAGACGCGGAGCAGGGCGTAGACGGCAACCTTCGTCGTGCAGCTTGACATGAAGACGCTGCCTGTCAGGGTAGCCGCCGGGTAGCCGTCGATCAGCCAGCCGTGAAGCGGAACTGCCGCCGCGTTGATTAAAAAGCCCAGCAGAATGAGCCAGAAGGCAAGGTCATGCGGGCCTGCTGCGAGATTGTGGACGAGG
>CAJPUA010000272.1 GCA_905373705.1 uncultured Schwartzia sp.
TTTCCGGCGTCACCAACGATACCGTAAATCCCGATCCTACGGAACCGACCTGAATCAAACTGATCGGCATCCGCCTCTCCAAAATCGGATCAATCAAAACATCCACGTATTCCGGGCGCAGGCTGACCGCTTCGAGCCCTTGTGGCAAAACGGTCTGAATCGGCAGATGATGCGTCCCCGGTTCCTTGTCGGTCAGATCGACGTTGGCCTTGATCTCCTCGCGCCGGACAGCGGCAAAGACGGAACGCGCCCCGCGAAGCTTTATCCGCACATTCCGCGTATCTGGCGTGACCACACAGTTTTCCGGTTCTCCAACAATCGTTACCGGGACAGAAACGCTGGAGTCAATGACCGGGTTCTGGTCGCTCATGACAAAAAACCAGAGAACGGTAGCGCCCACCAGCGCAAACAATTTAACAACCAGCTTACGCCGGAATAAATTCAGCAGTCCGCCCATCATTTCTGCCTCCAGTTCGCGATGGTTTCCCGAATACTGGTCGACTGCGGTGAGAAAATGGGCTTTAACCACGCTTTCAGCTGCTCTGCCGTCAGCCGGCGGGTAATACGGCCTTCCTCTGCCACAGATACAATTCCCGTCTCTTCACTGGCGATGATAATCAGCGCGTCGCACTGCTCGGAAAGGCCGATCGCCGCTCGGTGACGCGTCCCCAGCTCCGACGAAAGTTGACGATTTTCCGTCAGCGGCAACAGGCACCCCGCTGCGATCAATCGTTTGCCGCGCACGACAGCGGCGCCGTCATGAAGCGGTGTATTGGGAATAAAGACGTTCATCAGAAAATCCGCTGTGATCAGTCCATCAATTTGAATGCCGGAAGCACAAATATCATTAAGCCCCATATCGCGTTCCACGACGATCAGCGCGCCGATTTTTTTCTCCGCCATCTGAAACACCGCCCGGGTCAGTTCATTGACAAGTGATCGCGCCTCCTCATCATTCAAAAAAACCGAGCGGCCTAAAAACTTCCCCTGCCCCAAGTGTTCCAATGTTCGTCGCAGCTCCGGCTGAAAAACGATCGGCAATGCCAAAAAGAGCAAGGTAACCGTTTTTTGCAGAAGCCAAAAAATCGCGTGTAGCTCCAGCCAATTGCTCAAAAGGGTAAGCCCCATAAGGAGGATAAGACCTTTGACTAATGTGATGGCGCGCGTATTCTCGAGCATTTCGTACATCTTATAAAGAATAATGGCAACCAACAAAATGTCCAAAATATCCCGCAGGCCGATGGTCGAAAGCAACCCTTGCAGGTGATCCGGCAATGCCAGTGAAGACACGGTCAATTCATTCACATCCACGAGCATCCCCCCTTCATTTTTACGAAAATTACCGCATTTCCCCGGTACTTTCTTTTTATCGGGTTTTTTCACTGCGGAGTTTTGCGGCGAACGGTTTTTATTATGTGCCGCCCGAATGGCAAAAAACTGAAAATATCTATTAAAATTCCAATAAAATTAATCTTCTTTGCGTTGGAGATATTTTCGTGCCAGCGGTAACTTTCGCAAGATATCGCCTGCCAAAAGGCCCTCGGCATTATCTTCCGCCGCCAGATCTCCCGCAGCGCCATGCAGATAAACCCCCAACAGAGCCGCTTCTTCCGCAGACGGCGTTTGTTTTAACAGACCGGCGATCGTTCCCGCCAGGACATCGCCCACTCCAGCGGTTGCCATCCCCGCATTACCGGTCGATGTCAAATAGACGCGCCCATCAGGAAGTGCAACTAAAGTGCATTCGCTCTTTACGACAAGGATCGCCCGCCAATCGGAGGCGGCCTTTCGGCAAAGCGGAATAATATCTTTTTTCAGTTCCGATACGGAAATATTTAAGAGCGCCGCCATTTCTCCCAAATGCGGCGTCATAATTACCGGCTCTGAAATCGTCTTCAATTCCGCCGTATGCCCCGCGAAAGAAAATAATGCGTCAGCATCTAAAACGAGGTTTTTTTGCGCCATTTTTACAAAACTACGCAGCAGCGCCGCCGTTTCCGGCGCCCGCCCCAGTCCGGGCCCTAAAAGAACCGCATCAAATTCCGCCGCTAATTTCGTCAGCGGTTCTAGCGCCGAATCACCGATAATTCCCGCCTTCGTTTCCGGGAGCGGGCGAGTCATAACCTCTGTCAATTTAGCCGCCAATATACCTTGTAAGCTTGCTGCCACCGCCAGCACGGCGATTCCCGCGCCCGCCCGCAAAATTGCTTCCCCGGTCAGCGCCGCCGCGCCGGTCATGCCCCGCGACCCGGCCACCGCCAAAATCTTCCCGCAGGATCCCTTATACGCATCCATCGGGCGTGGCAAGAGCAGGCGCGCCGCCAGATTCCGATCCAGATATTCCTGCCCGATCGCCTTATCCGTAAGAAGCGCCAGCGGCAAACTGATGTCATCGACGACCAGCCTGCCCGCGCAAGCCGCCCCAGGGCAGAAAAAATGCCCTGTTTTCGGCAAGCCGAAAGTCACCGTGACCTGAGCCTGAATAGCCTCCCCTGTTGTCTGTCCGCTGTCGGCATTCACCCCGCTCGGCACGTCAATAGCAATGACGGGCCGGCCTGACTCATTTACCATACGGATGAGCCGCGGCAGCGGCGGGCGAAGTTCCCCGCTGCTCCCCG
>CAJPUA010000273.1 GCA_905373705.1 uncultured Schwartzia sp.
TCACGATCCCGTCCCAGGCGCCGGCCTGCATGCGCTCGTGGGTGAATGCAGCCGGGTCGGTCAGCTTCCAGAAGGCCGCGAGCTCGTCTGTGAAATCGCTTTGCGACCCGGCGAGCCTGTATGCGCCGTGCGCTATGCGCTCGGCTCGACCGGAGGCAACAGCTTGGGACAGGGCGTTGCGCGTGATTCCGAGCCGTGCGGCCTGGGCAGTGGTGAAGACGCCCTCCGAGGCGGAGAGCTCGTTGAGCGCTGCTATGTGGTTCGAATAAGTCATGTTGCAATTGTACGCTTTTAGCAGACATACGCAACCACAGCAAAAGCAGAAGCTGTTACGATGCTCTCCAAAGGATGCGACTAGTTGCTACTAGATGCCAAAAGAATGCACTAGATGGACCTATTCCGACTCGAAAATGAAATATAGATTCTAACCCATTTAAGTTCTGTTTCTTGATATGATTTAATTCAAGTTAATCTCAGTTATCCCATTTCTACAGGGTATACGAACTGCTGTTATCAAATTGTTATCACGAGATGTTATCAACGCTACCGCTTTCGCGTTATTTTGCTAGTCGCTTGTTCGGGACAAACTCTATTCTGAGAGTCGAATTTACCGCTTCGGCGATGCGATTCAGTAATGCCAAACTGGGATTTCTTGTGCCATTCTCCAGTCTGCTGATATCTGCCTGACTGATTCCGGTTTTCTCAGACAACTCCGCCTGCGTAAGTCCTGCTTCCTTTCTCGCACGAATCAAGGACATTGTAATATCCCGCTCCGGTTGAAGCGCTTCATATTCCTTTCTGAACGCAGCATCCTGCATGAGTTCATTGGTCAATTCCTGTAAATCGCTCATCGCCTGCTCCCCTTCCTTTTCAAGTAAACCGTTCTCCTCTGCTTTGCCAGCAGGATCTCACTCCGTGACGTTTTCTGCTGTTTCTTGATAAAACCATTCGTCGCAATAATAGTCTCACCTTCATCAAAGAAGTACAGAATTCTCACGATATTATTTCCCAGTATCGTGCGGAGCTCAAAAATATCATCTTCAAGATACTTGCTCAGCGGGGACCTGGCTTCATTACCGAGCATCTCCAAACGATGCAGATCAGATACTACTTTTGCTTTCACCTTCACATCCAGTGTTCGGATAAAATCACCGACCGGTTTGCTTCCGTCTTCTTCTCGATAAAAATCCACACTGAACAAATCGCCTCTCCTTTATGCTATATATAGCATATATCTATATAGCTCACTCCGTCAATACCTATGACGACAAATGCTTTCAAGCACAATATCAAATGATAGATGGTAATAAAAATGGATATGAAGCTCTTGAAATACATGGCCTTTGTCAAGACGATCGAATACGACAGTTTCACGAAGGCCGCAGAAATGCTGAATTATTCCCAATCCGGTATCAGCCGTATGATACACGATCTGGAAAACGAGTGGAATCTGACTTTGCTGGAGCGAAGCCGCAGCGGCGTAAGACTGAGCAGTGATGGCGGCCGGCTTCTGCCTTCAAAATAAGCATTTTTCCCCTCTCCAGGCAATTTTCAGCCTGCCTCCATCCTCTGCTTTCCACTCAGCTTATCAGTCTGTTTTAATGCGATAGATGAAAAAGGCACTGAGCAGCAGTCCGACGAGGATCATTCCGATCCCCACCTGCCGATCTCCCTCCTCGTTTTTTCTGCTCAGCTCTTCCTTGCTGATCTCCCTGTCGTAGAAATACAGAGAGCTGTCATCTCCCTCTGACAGTACCCCGTCTCTGACTATGCCGACTGCGGTATAGCTTCTGGCAAAGCCGCTGTCGTCTACAGCATACCAGCTTACCTTAAGGTCTCCTATATCCCACTTTTTTACCTTAAAGTCTCCTATACCCCACTCCCCGCCTCCGGGTGTAGCGTAGGTATACGGATCCAGCAGCTCCAGACCGAAGCGCTTGCTGCCGCCCTCCTCCACATTGACCGGATATATCTCCGGCTGTTCCGAGAAGTTGACATAGCTCGAATAACTGAATTTCTCCAGATACTCCTTCCCCAGGAGCACATCTCCGATTCGGACTTTTCCGAAGAACAGCTCCGATTCAAGACCCTTTGGAAACTGCGGGTTCTTATATATATCATTTTTCTCCGCCCCCAGATTCCGCTCATAGCGCTCCGAAAAATCCCTTGTATACTGGTCTTTTCCCACGGCGATATACTGGTACATCTCTACCTTGCGAATCAGAACGGGGCTGTCCACACTGATGTCGAAATCCGGATCCTCCGCCCCGCTCTCCACGGTCAAAGGCCCCGTATACAGGCTGAGTGAACTCAGATCAGCCGGATCCCGGAGAATAAGGGCAATTCCCCCCAGGATCAGCAAAATGCCCGCAATCAATCCAAGAATTCGTTTCATATCTATCCTCCGTTCTGCTTCGCCGCGTCAGATCTTAGTCCTTCAGCTTATCCCGGTATGCTGCCTCACTGGTATTTAATGCCTGCTGTTTCAAACTGCTGTATACTGTTAACTCTCTGTTAGACCACCGTTGACATGGCCAGCTTATCCTCCCAGTAGGACCAGAGGGGCTGCGGCTCCCTCGCGAGGGCG
>CAJPUA010000274.1 GCA_905373705.1 uncultured Schwartzia sp.
GCCGTACATAATATCAAACTCGCACATTTTGAAGGGCGGCGCGACTTTGTTTTTGACGATCCGGACTTTCGTATGATTGCCAATGCTTTCCGTTCCCTGCTTTAACGC
Source organism: uncultured Schwartzia sp. (assembly GCA_905373705.1). Classification (GTDB taxonomy): domain Bacteria; phylum Bacillota; class Negativicutes; order Selenomonadales; family Selenomonadaceae; genus CAJPQU01. The sequence goes on from CAJPUA010000274.1 coordinate 109, forward strand.
CTCACCCTTGCGCACGTCGATGCGAATCGTCGAATAGAATTTCAGCGCCCGCCCGCCCGTCGTGACCTCGGGACTGCCGTAAGTAACGCCGACCTTCTCGCGAATCTGGTTAATAAATACGGTAACGGCGCGGGATTTGCTGATAAAGCCGGTGAGTTTCCGCATCGCCTGGCTCATGAGCCGCGCCTGCAAGCCAACATGAGACGCGCCCATATCGCCCTCGATCTCTTCCTTCGGCACCAGCGCCGCCACGGAATCGACGACGATGATATCGATCGCGCCGCTCCTCACCAGCGCTTCAACGATCTCCAGCGCCTGCTCGCCGTTATCCGGCTGGGAAATCAAAAGATTTTCCGTATCGACGCCCAGCTTCTTCGCGTAAACCGGATCAAGCGCATGCTCCGCGTCGATGAAGGCCGCCAGCCCGCCGCGTCGCTGCGCCTCTGCGATCATGTGCAGCGTCACCGTCGTTTTGCCGGAAGATTCCGGTCCGTATACCTCGATAATCCGGCCGCGCGGCAACCCGCCGACGCCCAGAGCTACGTCGAGCGGCAGAATCCCCGTGGGAATGACCTCCACGTTCATATTTGCCGTCGCCTCTCCCAAACGCATGATCGAGCCTTTGCCGAAATCTTTCTCAATCTGCTTTAGTGCGTTTTCCAATGCTTCCTTTTTATCCATCTGGCACTCTCCTTATCGCGGAGTTTCCTCCCATCAATATCCTTATTCTAGCGCATTTTTCCGCCCTTGTATAGAGGCAGTCGCCCTCACGAATAACGCAATATTCCTCCCGCCATTTCGCGTGAAAAGAGCCGTACGCTTACCGCGTCTCTGCCCACTACCGAAGCAATCAGTCCCGCAGGCCCTCGATATCATAGGCGAAGCTCCATTTATACATATGGTTCCCGCCGCGAAAGACCGAATAATTGATCGCCGCGCCCTGCCGTTCCTTCGCTTTGATGTCCGCCTCAATCTCACGCGCGGGAGCCTTGCTGTCCCAGAAGGGATCGTTCCTCGCTACCTTGGCGCCAAGCTTCTCCCAGCGCGCCGTCGCCGCGTTCATCCTTGGAAACGCTTTCGTTTCGCCTTCACAGACAACGATCCAGAGGTTTTATCCTTCAGCGTCGCCATCGCCATTTTCTTCATAGCCCGCGCCTCCTTATTTTCTCCTATCATTGCAGCACTTTGTTTAATAATGTCTGATAACTGTCCACATGGTCATACGTCACGAGCCCATTTGAAAGTTTCGCAAACAATTTTTTGGCGCAATCGATTTTCGCTTTCTCGATAGGGCGCAGGTCAAGAGACGAGAGCGAGCCCTTCGTCTTCGCCACGAAGTAGATGTGTTTTACTTTTCTTAATCTCGTAAGGCGTGTGGAGATATGCAATATCTATTCATCGTGAACGCCTGTCAAAACCAAAGGGCATGAGGTTCACATGGCGAACCTCGCTCTCCATGTCCGTTTGCAGACGCAGGAACGCATCGGAAGTCATGTCTAATTTTTCCGATTGATTCGGGTCAAAGACGCCGGTGGTATTGTAATACACCTCGATTGCTCCCGGATCCGAAGGGTTTTCCGCCGTAAAATAGAACGACTCACAGGAACGCTGACGCCCATCGGTCGAGAGGGTGTATTCGCCAAAGCAAGAACTCATCGCCCCATTGGATCCTTCCTGAAGGAGGCGCCCTCCCTCCATTAAGAGAAAATGATTCCTCGCCCAGCCCTCCAAAACGCAAACGGGGCTCGCTTTAGGCGGCGTATACACCGCGAGGATGGTAGTGCCGAAACTTGCCGCCCCCGCCCCCTCATCAATCAACCCGACCAACAACTCAGGGACACCGTCGCCCGTGATGTCTCTGACGGCATAGCCCACTTGGTATAAAGCTGCTCTCGAGCCAAGGAGGGACACAACTTCCCGGACGCCGAGCGCCCCGCCGCATTCTTCCACGAAGGCACTGTCCCCGCCGGACAGGATGTCATAAAAACCGGACAAGAGTCTGCCATAGAGGGGCGCACCCTCCGACGGTTCCCGTTCCCCTACCACGGGACCATAGCCCTCGACGCGCACTTCTTCCACATAACAGGATCCATCACGACCGCTCAGCCCCACGGCAAAATATCGCCTTTTCCCATCAGAGGTCAGATAGGAGAAGCCGAGACTGGGGGTGTCTCCGTAAAAGGCGGCATTCACCGGCAACGGATGCGCCGGAGTAAGCGTATTCATGAAGAATTGCTTTTTGACCCAAAATACGCCCATTTGCGCCGCGTCGTCCCAACCTGTCATTTCCATATCCAAAAGCAGAAAGTGGGGGAGTTCTTCCTGCGCCATGAACACCAAAGACGACGCAATGGCCTGCGGGTCATACGTAATCGTCTGTGTCACCAGCCATGAAGGATCCGGCTCCACATCCTGCTGCCAGAGAACCTGTACCGGCGGCTTTACTCCGGAAGCGTCCCCGCGTGGGGGGGGGGG
>CAJPUA010000275.1 GCA_905373705.1 uncultured Schwartzia sp.
TCGGCTAAGGCTGGCAAAAGTGCCGCTTTCGCTTCCGCCAGCGTCATATTAAGGGTGCAGCCGGCGGCGCGAATATGACCGCCCCCACCAAAGCGCACCGCGATTTCGCTGACGTTAATCCCCTTCGAACGAATACTTACCCGGCAGCGCCGTTCTTCAACTTCCTTGATAAGAACGGCGATTTCAACGCCTTCAATAACTCGAATAAGATCGATAAAGCCTTCGGTAGATTCCATTTTATCTGCGAACGCTTTCTCGAGAAAAATACCCGCTACCCGACCCTCGGCAAAGAGTTCCAACGTTTCCAGCGCCTTAGCCTGTCCCATGACCACGTCCAACGGCTTCATTTCCAGGATTTCGGACACTTCGTTAGGGATGACGCCCGCTTCCAAGAGCCGCGCGCCCATGCGCATAGCGTGCGCCGTCGTATTGGAAAATCGGAAAAATCCCGTATCTGTCGCTAGCCCAACGTACAGAGGGATCGCCACTTCTCGCGAAAATTCACCTCCCAGATACTCTACAATTTCAAAGATCATTTCCGTCGCCGCCGCCCGCTTCGCCAGATAGAGATAATCAGCCTGCCCATTGTTGGAAATATGATGATCAATATTGAGTATCTTCGCACTCGGCGCACATGTCGCCACTTTGCCGATTCGGTCGTTATCCGTATCCAGCACAACCAAGAAATCCGGCTTCCCGTCTTTTCCGTCTGGACGGCGAATATCCGCATAACCCGGCAAAAAAGAAAGATTGCGCGGCAAATCGTCGTCGATGAAAACCTCCGCCGTCTTACCCTGCGCGCGAAGATATGCTTGCAGCCCTAGGCATGATCCGATCGCATCCCCATCAGGATTCGTGTGCGCCGTAATCAGGAAGCGCTCTCCTTGTTTTAAATACGACGCCGCTTCTTCCATTGTAATTTTCATGCTCTATCTTCCTCGTCTTTTTTGATTTTCTGCAAAAGCTCCTGAATATGGACACCGTAATCCACTGATTTATCAAGCTCCAGCGTCAACTCCGGCGTATAGCGAAGGCGGACGCGATGGCCGATCTCCCGCCGCAGAAAACCTCGTGAGCTTTGCAGCCCCCGCCAGGAGTCGGCGATTTGCTGCTCACTTCCCATCAAGCTAACGTAAACCCTAGCGTTTCGCAAATCGCTGGAAACGTCAACCGCCGTCACCGTTACAAAACCGATACGCGGATCTTTAAGATCCTGCAAAATAATTTTGCTCAGTTCCTGCTTCATCAGCTCCTGCACGCGTTCCATGCGCAGCTGTCCCATCGTCAACTTCCCTTCTCAGTCTTCCCCATCGTCCGTCTTTTCCCGGCGCTCTGCCGCCCGGGCGTTCGCTTCGGCGATCGAAGTCGAAACTTCTTCCATGCTGTAAACTTCGAGAATATCCCCTTCCTTGAAATCTCGGTAATCCTTAATGGTCAGCCCGCACTCGTAACCCGCCGCCACTTCCTTCACATCGTCTTTGAAGCGGCGTAAAGAATCGATCTCGCCGTCCAAAATAACGACGTTATCACGCAGGATACGAATCTTGGAATTATTCATCACCTTGCCCTCGAGAACATAGGAACCGGCGACCAGCACCTTTGAGAATTTCATAACCTGTCGAATTTCGACTTTGCCCTGAATGACTTCTTTAAATTTCGGCGCCAGCATACCGGACATCGCCGCTTTAATATCGTTAAGCGCGTCATAAATGACCTGATAGGTACGGATATCGACATTTTCTGCATCCGCCACCCGGCGGGCATTCGCATCGGGGCGCACATTAAAGGCGATGATAATCGCGTTCGCTGCGGAAGCGAGCATAATATCCGACTCATTGACCGCGCCAACGCCGGAGTGGACGATATTGACCCGGACCTCATCATTCTTGTTAAGCGCTAAGAGAGAGCTGTTCAGCGCCTCGACAGAGCCTTGAACGTCCGCCTTGATGACGATATGAAGCTCCTTGATATTGCCTTCCTGAATCTGCTGGAAGAGATCATCAAGCGAAACCTTCTTCGACTTTATCAGTTCGCTGCGGTGTTTTTCAATACGTTTTTCCGCAATCGAGCGCGCCAGTTTCTCTTCAAGAGCCGCCAACTGATCACCCGCCTCGGGAACGCCGGAAAGACCGAGCACCTCGACCGGCATCGACGGCGGCGCTTTACGCACGTTTTCTCCCCGGTCGTTAATCATGGCGCGGACTTTGCCGAACGTCGTCCCGGCGATGATCGAGTCGCCGATGCGCAGCGTACCATTCTGCACCAGCACAGTAGCCACGGGACCGCGTCCCTTATCAAGCTGGGCCTCAATGATAACGCCCCGGGCGTCGCGATTAGGATTTGCCTTAAGTTCCTGCACCTCGGCAACCAGCAGAACCATTTCCAGAAGGTCGTCGAGCCCCGTCTCTTGCTTTGCCGAGACCGGCACCATGATCGTCTCGCCGCCCCATTCTTCCGGCACCAGCTCATGTTCCATCAGTTCTTTTTTCACCCGCTCGGGATTCGCCCCCGGTTTATCGATCTTGTTGATGGCGACGATGATGGGGACCTTAGC
>CAJPUA010000276.1 GCA_905373705.1 uncultured Schwartzia sp.
GCACGGTATACTCCTGAAACGCCTGTGCCGCCGCCCCGTATCGCACATAATCGCCGAATTTCTTATGGATGGCGTCCATCGTGCGCTTTCGTAACTGGTCGTACTGTTCGGTAACGTTGAGCGCTTCCTGCTCTTTAAGCTGCATAAGCTCTGCCGTTCCTTGGCTCATGAGCTGGTTATATTCGTTGCTCGCTTCCAGCGCCTTGCCCTGTTCCACGGTATCCTTGAGTTTCGTGAATCCCTCGGCGATCGCGCTGCCCATCAGTCCATCCGCCCGGGCTAAGGCCTGTTCCCCGGCGTTTGTATAGCGGACGCTGGAGACGTGAGACGCGGGCGCATTTAAGGATTCTCTATTTTGGTACGGTGCGAAATTCATGTTAATACCCCCACTTAATATTTCCAGCCGTATAGGCCGACGTTCGCGGTCGACTTAGCGCCCCACGCCGCGCCTGTTCGTCCCAGCCTTACCCCTGCATTGATAGACTGCCCCGTCGACGAAGTATAAGAGGGAAGCCCCGACCACGAGCCGCTGCTCCCCATTTTAGCCGCCGAATTGCCCGCATAGAGACCGGAGGCCAAACTAAATGCCCCACCTAACAGGCTGGTCATCATCGCTCGTTGGCCGGCCATTCGATAATCCCCGGCCTCTTTCCGGTAAATTCCCGCCTGATTCGTATAATCCGTAGACTGCTGACGGAGCTTGTCCGTATTCTGCCGCCCGTTATAGAGCGTCGTCCCCGTCTGCTGGTCGATATCAAACTGCGTATCGGCTAAGGCGTTAGCCGCGCTCCCTGTGTACGTGAGACCGCTCGCGGCAATGGCCGCCCGCTGCTGTCCCAGCCGCGCCATCGCCCGGCGGCGCTCGTTCTCCGCGTTGATTTTATTCGCCTCATCCATCTGACGGGCCTGGTCATCTGTCTTCTTCGCGTTATTTTCCTGAATGGCGGCATTCGTCTCCGCCTGCCGCGCTGCTGCGTTCGCCTGTTCTTGCGCCGCCCGCCCCTGGAGCCATGCCGCCCCCAAGGTGCCTATAATCATGCCCGCTACGCCCACGGTTATTCCCTCCTCGTAAATTCAAAGAAATGATACGGCAGACCGTAAATTCCATACGGCTTTGCCGAGTAAACCTTCGCCCCCAGCCATTTCAGCCAGGCGATCGTTTCCTCGTTCCCGGCGTCCACGTAGTTATAGAGATACTCCCAGTCGCGAAGAAGCGCTGCTATCCCCTTTCGCGTCCATTTCCCGGCGTAGACCTTGTGCTGCGCCGTGTACTCCGTGGATAACATCCAGATGATTCCGTGTTTTCGGAAAGGATTCGTCTCTATCACGCCGAAGGCCGCCAGCACCACGCCGTCATGACGACATACCCAGCATTTAGCGCTGTTTCTCACGCACCGCGCGACTTCGCCTTGTATGTCCGGGCCTACGGCCCCGACAAGCTCCCGCCTGTCTTCGTCTCGCATGTGCGCGGCCAGGAAAGCGACGTCCTCGTCCGTTGGGGTATCGTAGACGAACTCAGCCACCGGGCTCCACCTCCGGGATAATCGATAAGATCGTCATCGGCAGCGGGTCGGCCTGCTTTATCGTGATAAAAAGCGTGTCGCTGTACGTCGCCTGCGGAATGACAACCTTTCGCTTGCCTTCGTAAAGCGCGATCGATTCTCCATACTTTTCCGTCGAGCGCCATTTTATTTCGTCCAGCGCCTTTTCGTTTACCCCGAAAAGGCCGCCCCGGGTATCCCTGAACTGGACAGCCATCCGGGCGATCCGTTTTTTTCGGCTGCCGAAGCTCCCGTCGTTGCCGCTGAATTCTACCGGCATGGTCCGAATGACCGTTTCGTAGGGCAATCCGACGATAACCTTGTTATATTTCCCGTCCAGCTTAACGCTTCCGTCCGCCGCCACCTGCCGCGTCGGCAGGCTGTTGCCGTCGGCTAAAATCTGCACCGTTTCCCCGGACAGCCACGAGAGCCCGGATAATTTCTCCGTCGCTTCGCCCTCATAAGCAAAGCCGGCGTCGACGAAGAACTGATTCGCCGGGGAAACGTCGCGGTTCTGCGTCGCCATCTGCTCGACGTAGTATGTGTCCCCGCGTTTCACTACCGCCCATAATTCGTCCTCATTTCGCCCGGGAATCGAGCAGACATCGACAAATTCTCCCTGCGTCGTGTGCTGGTGCCAGGCGTAAACGTCCTGCTCTTTGATGTACGTCATGCCCAGAAGAACGCCGTCGTCGCGGGTACACCAAACAATCGAGTTCGGCGTCTGCTGATACGTGATACTTGTCAGCTTGTGCCCGTCGAATAAATGAGCCGCCAGAAGCGATACGTCGTCCCCGGTGTATTTGTCTACATCGTAAGAATAGGTCAAGTCCCGGACGATACTGCCCTGGTGCTGCACATACACCACTCGACCGCCGACCAATACCGGCGTCAGGTCGTTTATCCCGCGGTACTCCTGCGGCTTTGCTTTCTGATTCGTCGGCGTGAAGGCTTCGCTGCCGCCCCCGACCTTAAACTCTCCGCCGGTCGTCAGCATAAGCATTTCCGAGA
>CAJPUA010000277.1 GCA_905373705.1 uncultured Schwartzia sp.
TCGGAGGAGGAGGCGATGGCGATGATCGTGCGCGGCTTCGTCGAGCCCATCGCCAAGGCGCTGCCCCTGGAATACGCGGTGGAAATGAATAATCTCATCACGATCGAGCTGGAAGGAACGATGGGCTGATGGCGGAAAACGAGGTAATATACAGCGAAATTCCCATGCGCACCTGGCGCTGGCTGGGCGTCAACGAGGCGCGCGTCCCTGCCGCGGTTACGGCGGCTGAGCCACAGGAGCGACACATCACCGTGCCCGCGGGCGAAAAGGCGGAAACCGTCGTCGTCTATCGTGCGGAAGGCGCCGCGAAAATCAAAGTGGAGCTCGGCGAGGCGCCGAGCTCCACCTCGTCCGCGTCCAGCTGGCCGCCGACACAGCGGCGCACGCCGATACCATCGAGGCGGATGTCGCCGCGGGCGCCGTTTTCCGCTGCACGGCAGTCGAAGCAGGCGCGGCGGTATCGGCGTCAAAGCTGGCGATCAATCTCAACGGGGAAAAAAGCGTCGCCGACGTAGCGGCGCTGTACTTTGTCGACGGCGAACGGCGCGCCGACCTCAACTATATCATCCGGCAGAAAGCGCCGGAAACGGACGCGACAATGCTGGTCTCCGGAGCGCTTTCCGACAGGGCGGAGAAAATCTTCCGCGGCACGCTCGATTTCGTGAGCGGCTCGCCGGGGTCCGTGGGACGCGAGAGCGAGGAAGTCATGCTCCTTTCGCCTCAGGTGCGCAACCGCTCGGTGCCGCTCATGCTTTCCGGCGAAGCCGACGTCGACGGACACCACGCCGTGACCATCGGGAAAGTGGACGAAAACAAATTATTTTATCTCATGAGCCGCGGGCTGGACGACGAAGCGGCGAAAAAACTTGTCGTCGAGGCCGCCGTCGCCCCGGTGCTGGCACGTCTCCCGGACAAAGCACTGGCGCGGGAAATTCGTGACGAAATTGAAAGGAGACTTTCTCATGCCTGACGCGCACGACTTTCGCCGCGATTTTCCTTTGCTGAAACAAACGATGAACGGCCGCCCCATCGTCTATCTCGACAACAGCGCGACGACGCAGAAACCGGAAAGCGTTATCCGGGCGATCGGCGAGTACTACGGCCAGGATAACGCCAACCCGCACCGCGGCGCTTACGCGCTCTCCATTAAAGCGACGGATATTTACGAAAACGCCCGGGAACGGGCGCGCCGCTTCATCGGCGCGGACGACGCCCGGGAAATCATCTTCACGCGGAACACGACGGAATCTTTAAATCTCGTCGCTTACAGCTACGGGCTGAACTATATCGGCCCCGGCGACGAAATCCTCCTCACGATTGCCGAGCATCACAGCAATCTCGTCCCCTGGCAGCAGGTGGCACACGCCAAAGGCGCGGTATTAAAGTACATCTATCTGGAAAAGGACGGCAATCTCTCGCCGCGCGACCTTGAGACGAAGATCACCGCGCGGACGAAGATCGTCGCCGTGACCCACGTTTCCAATGTCTTAGGGCTGGTAAACCCGGTACGCGAAATTGCTGATCGGGCGCACGCCAAAGGCGCCGTCGTCGTCGTCGACGGCGCGCAGAGCGTCCCCCATATAGCGGTCGACGTAAAGGCGCTGGGCGCGGATTTCTTCGCCTTTTCCGGGCATAAAATGCTCGCGCCGATGGGCATCGGCGTCCTTTACGGGAAAAGCGCCCTTTTAGACGCCATGCCGCCCTTCCTGACGGGCGGCGACATGATCGACGACGTAGCCGAGCAGGAAACGACGTTTGCCGAGCTTCCCGCAAAGTTTGAGGCCGGTACGCAAAACGTCGGCGGCGCGGCGGGACTTACCGCGGCCATCGATTATCTGGAAGAGGTCGGCTTCGATCGTATCCACGCCAGGGAAAAAGAACTCGTCGCCTACGCCCTGCCGCGCCTGCGCGAGTTGCCCTATATCGAGCTTTACGGCTGCGATACGGCGCGGGACAACAAATTGGGAATCATCACCTTCAACGTTAAAGACGTTCACCCCCACGACGTTTCGACGATTCTGGATGCGGAAGGCGTCGCCGTGCGCGGCGGCCATCACTGCGCCCAGCCCCTGATGACCTACTTAGGGCAGAATGCGACCTGCCGGGCGAGCTTCTATTTTTACAACACGAAGGACGACGTCGACCGCTGGATCGCGGCGCTGAAAAAAGTACGGGAGGTAATGCGCCTTGGCGCTTGAAGATATTTACACGGAACTGATTGCGGAGGAAAGCCGAAACCCCGAGCATCGCCACCATTTAGAAAACCCTACCGCCGTCCTTAAAGGGCGCAACCCCAGCTGCGGCGACGAGATTACGCTGGAGCTCGAGGTGCGCGACGGCGTCGTCGCCGCGGCCTCCTTTACCGGCGTCGGCTGCGCCATTTCGCAGGCCTCGACCTCGCTGATGATCGATCTCATCGAAGGACAGCCCGTCGCCAAAGCGGAGCGCCTGATACGGCTTTTCCTCGGCATGATCAAGGGGGAAATTACCGACGACGCGGCGCTTGAGGAGCTTGAGGACGCGGCGGCGCTGAAAAATATCGCCAACCTC
>CAJPUA010000278.1 GCA_905373705.1 uncultured Schwartzia sp.
GATATGGATAAAGCGGTGACGCGAATCAAGAAAGCGCTGGCCGGTCATGAAAGGATTATCGTTTACGGCGATTACGACGTCGACGGGATTACATCCACGGCGCTTCTTTTTCGCGCTTTGCAGCGTCTCGGCGCCGACGTCGGATATTATATCCCGGTTCGTCAGGAGGGATATGGTCTTCATTCGGATATTCTGACGCGTTTTGCGGACAACGGGGTATCGCTGGTATTGTCCGTGGATTGCGGCATTTCCGCCATTTCCGAGGCAGCGGCGCTCGCGGGGAAACTGGATCTCGTTATTACCGATCATCATTTGCCGGGCGACGTCTTGCCAGACGCCGTCGCGGTCGTTAATCCGCACCGAGCGGGCGAGGCGTATCCGTATTGCGAATTGGCTGGGGTAGGCGTCGCGTTCAAGCTTTGCCAAGCGCTATGGAAGAAAATGCGTGGGGAAGAATTTACCGATGATCTGGAATTGGTGGCGGATATGGTGCCGTTGCTCGACGAAAACCGCAAGTTGGTAAAAGAAGGGCTGAAGCGTTTCAAGACGACGTCGATCTTAGGCTTAGAGGAATTAATTCGCGTTTCCGGGCTGAGAGAGCAGACGGTAACAGCTGGCAATATAGGCTTTGTTTTGGCACCGCGCCTGAATGCAGCGGGGCGTATGGAAAACGCCGCTAAGGGTGTGGAGCTTCTTTTAGCAAAAGAACGGGAGAAGGCGGCGGCACTGGCGGAGGAGCTGAATACGGCCAACCTGGAACGAAAAGCAGTGGAGCAGGATATTTTGGCGCAGGCCGAGGCGCAGCTTTCTAACATTGATACGGAAAAGGCGCGCGTTCTTGTCGTCGCGGGGAAAGGCTGGCATCCCGGTGTTATCGGACTGGTTGCCTCGCGGCTGACTGAAAAGTATTATCGGCCATCGGTAGTCATTAACTTGGCGGATGGCAAGGGAAAAGGGTCTTGCCGCAGTATTCCCCGCTATCATCTTTTTGACGCCTTGACTTCTTGCCGGGATACGTTACTGCAATTCGGCGGGCACGCCATGGCGGCGGGGCTTTCCGTGGCGGCGGACAAGATAAAGGCTTTGCGGGATGGGTTGGACTCATTTGCCGCGGAGCACTTGGCGCCGGAGGATTATCAGCCAGTATTGGAAGCGTCCGAGGAACTTGATCCGTCGGCGCTGACATTGGAGATTTTAGATGAGATTGCGCTTTTAGAACCGTTTGGCATGGGAAATCCCCGACCGCTTTTTTTGTCCCGAGAAATTCGCGCTGATAATTATCGGCTGATGGGGCGGGAACAGAATCACCTTGGCTTTGAGGTTGGCGGCGTTCGAGCAGTAGGATGGCGTATGGGGGAAGATGTTTCGCTGGTTCAGGGCGGCTCTTTTGATATGGCCTATGCCGCGGAAATTAATGAGTGGCGCGGGACGCGCTACCCTCAGTGCCGTATTCTGGCGTTGCGGGAAGCGGCAAGCCGCCGGATATTTCCTGATCGGAACATGTTGGCTGCGATATATCGGAGCTTGCGTGATATGGATAAGAACGGGCGTCTTGCGGTCAGTACACATCGGCAGATCGCCGGCCAGAGCGGCGTGTCTGAGTATACTTTGACCTGCGCCTTACGAATTTTTACCGAGCTTGGCCTTGTTCGGCGCACTGCCGAAGGCTGGCTTCTGCCTCCACCTCCGCGGCAAAAGCTCTCACTGGATGCTTCGGAAACTTTTGCCCGAAGTGTTAAGAAGTCGGAAGCGTAATAGCATTGAAAAAAGATTGATGATATAATGAAGTGACAAAGCCGATGGGGGAGGTAAAGCTGCGTGGCAGACGGCAAAGGGACTGTGACGATCAAAAATATTTTGGACGGCGTGCGGCAGACCCAGCCGGAAGCGGATCTGGAGCTTATCCAAAGAGCCTACGAGCTGGCCGAAGCGGCGCATGCGGGGCAGAAACGAGCCTCGGGCGAGGAGTATATCATTCATCCCCTTCATGTAGCGGCGATTCTCGTCGATATGCACCTTGATGAAGCTACGATCAGCGCGGCTTTGTTGCATGATGTGGTGGAGGATACCACTTACACGATCGAAGAAATGCAGGAGTATTTCGGCGAAGAAGTGGCGATGCTTATCGACGGCGTAACGAAACTGGGGCGGATCGAGTATAAGTCCAAAGAAGAGCAGCAACTGGAAAATTACCGAAAACTTTTTTTGGCGATGGCAAAGGATATCCGGGTAATCCTGATTAAATTGGCGGATCGCCTGCACAATATGCGGACGCTCAAATATATGCGGGAGGATAAGCAGAAGAGGATCGCTAAGGAAACTATTGAGATATATGCGCCGCTGGCGAATCGGCTGGGCATTTCCAGCATTAAGTGCGAGCTTGAAGATCTTTGCCTGCGCTATTTAGAGCCGGAGATTTACTATGACCTGGTGGAAAGCGTTAAACAGAAGCGACAGGAGCGGCAGAGCTTTATTAACGACGCGATGAAACAGTTAGGAGAGCGCCTTGAGAACGCCGGAATGAAGGCGGAGATTCGGGGCC
>CAJPUA010000279.1 GCA_905373705.1 uncultured Schwartzia sp.
CATGCGAAACTCTCCTCAAAGATAAAAACGGGAAACGGTTATGCTGTTTTTAATCTGATATTTGCAGCGTCTTTCGGGTACCTGCCCGATAAAATGTCGAATGCTTAATGTTCATTATCGTTTATGCTTGAAAGGCATAGGGGACAAAAGAGGATCGAACGCCTGTCTTTATGACGCGGCGGGAGGGGGACTCGCCGCACGGCGCAGCGTAAACTCGTCGATGAGGATACCGCTGGCGAGGAAGCAGCGAAAGGTTAGCGTTTCTTCCGTGGCGTCGAGGGTAAGGTAGTTGTCCGTCTCCGGCTGAGGCGCAAGAATTTCGTCGTATACGGAGCGTGGGATATCGTAGTAGCGGCAGTCACCGGCGACGCCGGTGCAGATGTAAAGGATCCCCTTGGGATCTCGGCGGAAATTTTTCAGGGGAGCGCGCCGGCGATACGTGTGGTTATGTCCGGTGAGAACAGCGTCGATGGGCAGCTCGTCGAAAAGCGGCATGAGGCGACGCCCCGTGTCGGACAGCTCGTTTTGCGGCGGCAGGTCGGCTTCGATGATGTCCTTGTGCATGAGGACGATCTTCCATGGTTTTTGGCTCGCCGCCGCGTCGCGGCGCAGCCAGGCGCGCTGTTCGGCAAAAAGCCCCGGGCGCAGGGAGTCAAACTCCTCCCATTGGGTATTGAGGACGATGAAATGAACCGGCCCGTAATCGAAAGAAAAGTACGTGCCGGGAAAGGCACTGTCGCCGTTTCCCGGCACGCCGGAAAAATAGCCGAGAAACGCCTGCGGCCAGCGGATCGTCCAGTTGCGATCATACGTCTCGTGATTGCCGAGGACGGGAACGAAGGCCAGATGCTCGGCGATACCGTCGAGGGCAGTGAACCAGTCGTCCCACTGCTGAAAATCCTCGCCGTTATCGACAAGATCGCCGAGATTGACCCAGAGATCCGCGCGGGGGTTACGGATCGCCGCGCCCCATGCGACACGCCGCCACGTGACATAACCGTCCGTGGACTGGGAATCCGGCATGATGATCATCTGACAGGTCTGGCCGTTATCGAGGGTGAGGGGATACCAGTCCGTAGCGATCTTCCGCCGCTCGACGATACGGTATTCCAGGCGCTCTGCGGCGGGCAGCCCCGTCAGGCAGGCGGTATGCTGAAAACTCGCGTGCCCGTCGTCAGAAAAGGGCGCACTCGTGGCGGCGACAGACTGTATCTCCTTAGCTCTGGGGCGTCGCCACTCGACCGCGGCAGAGCGCTGCTCATGGGCGGACTGCCACATAATGGTGCGCGCCGTGCGGTTATCGGTGGCGACGATCTGCCGCACAAAGCGCACGTCCGGGGACGAAGCCGCCAGCGCCTTAGTGATGGGGCCAAACACCGCCCCAAGACAAGCTGCGGCGAGGCCTTTGGCGCCGCCGGCGAGAAAGCACCGCCGGGAAAGTGGACGGGTAAAAATATCGTAAAACATAAAAACTCCTTACCATAAGTGATGAAGGCGACCGTAGGGAAGCCCGCGGCAGGAAAATAGCGCAAACATAAAAACGCCGGAGCAAAGGCGCGGTAAGCTAAGGGGGAATTTTTCGCTCCCATTTCTGAAGATTGCCCTCGCTGATGACAGTTTAGCGGAATAAACGCCCGGCGTCAACGAAAATTGCCGGTTTACAGGGTGTCGGGAGTATGATATACTATCTTTTGTTCGACTGGAGAGGTGTCCGAGTGGTCGAAGGTGCTTGACTCGAAATCAAGTGTGGTGATGAGCCACCGTGGGTTCGAATCCCACCCTCTCCGCCAGAAATGACAAAGCTTCCAGGTATTTCGCCTGGAAGCTTTTTGTGTTGTCGCCGAATAGGCATGATAAAACCCCCAGTTCAACTGGGGGTAAATAAAAAATCTTAAAGAAAAGGGAAGCGCCTCCTATGCTAAACTATAAGTGGCCTGACAACCACAAAAGAAGGTAAGCATAGGAGGCGCTCGTCAATGAATGACGTAAAAAGTTTATCACACAGTAAGTGGAGATGTAAATATCATATCGTATTTGCCCCGAAATATCGCCGTCAGGCAATCTATAGCAAAATAAAGGTTGATATAGGAAAGATTTTAAGAGATCTATGTGAACGAAAAGGCGTGGAATTTATAGAAGCCGAATGCTGCCCGGATCATATCCATATGCTGGTAACGATACCGCCCCATATGAGTGTGTCGGGATTTATGGGATATTTGAAAAGTAAAAGTAGCTTGATGGTGTTTGACCGACATGCACACTTGAAGTATAAGTATGGGAATCGTCATTTTTGGTGTCGTGGGTATTATGTAGATACTGTGGGGAAGTATGAAAATGCGATTAAGGAGTATATAAAAAATCAGTTACAGGAGGATATCATGGCAGACCAGTTGAGTTTGAAAGAGTTTGTTGACCCGTTTACGGGTAGCAGGAGTGAAAAAGGCAAATAAAAATGCTCCCGAGTAGGGGGCTGCCCGTGATAATCGTGTGGTTGTCAGACCCATTCGATGCACCTTTTAAGGTGCTACCACAAG
>CAJPUA010000280.1 GCA_905373705.1 uncultured Schwartzia sp.
TAAGCTGACATTCGTCAGCAAAATGGAAAACGTAATCGGCAGCGCAATCTGCACTCCCGTCAGGAAAATCCCTGTCGTAAAGCGGGCGATAAGCTCTGCCAGGGAAGCGTCAAACGAAATACCGGTCAAGGGTATCGTTCGAAAACTCTCGACAAGCGCCGCCAGGAGCATGTGATGCCCGTTCGTCACCAGAAGGACAATAACGCTTAAATTATAAAGAAAACTCCCGATAAGCGGAGCCTGCTGACCGGAAGTCGGATCCATGACATTGACGATAGAAAATCCCACCTGCATATCCATGACCTTACCGGCCATCTGGATAGCAGAAAATGAGATATACGACACGAAGCCGATAAGCCAGCCGACAAATATTTCTCGCAGAACCGCCGCCGTATACATGAGAACCGTCGGCGGCGCCTGCAAAGCGGTAAAGCCGTCAACGACGGGAAAAAGCACCACGGAAAGCGCCAGGCACGTTCCCGCCCGGAAATACACCGGAACATTCAAACTGCCAAAGAAGGGGGAAATCATGAAGAGCCCGCTCGCCCGGCAGACGAGCAACAGGAATACCGCGGCGTGATTTTGCAATAAATCGTAAAAGTCCACCCTTCATTCCCCTCAATCAACCGATATACTGCGGTAAATTTACTATAATATTCATCACATATTCTACTAAAATCCGCAGCATCCAAGGCCCAAAAATCAGGATGGCCACGAAAACCGCAATAATCTTCGGAATGAACGCCAGCGTCTGCTCCTGGATGGAGGTCGTGGCCTGAAATACGCTGACGCAAAGGCCGACGAGAAGGCCCAGCCCCAGCATTGGTGCCGAGACAAGCAGCACCGTCATCAGCGCTTGCTGCCCCAGCTGTACGACTACGTCCCCAGACATCTCTCCATCTCCTACTTAAAGCTCATAATAAGCGACTTTATGAGCAGATGCCAGCCGTCTACCATAACAAACAGTAAAATCTTAAACGGCAGTGAAATCATCGTCGGCGGCAACATCATCATCCCCATAGACATCAGCGTACTGGCGACGATCATATCGATGACGATGAACGGAATGTAAACCATAAATCCAATCTGAAACGCCGTTTTCAGTTCGCTGATCACATAAGCGGGAATAAGCGTAAACGTCGAAACATCTTCCGGAGAATTTGGCCGTTCCGCCTGAGACAGATTGACGAAGAGCGCCAGATCACTCTCGCGCGTCTGCTTGAACATAAATTCCCGAAGCGGAGCCACCGTGTTTTTCAGCGCCTCTTCTTGCGTAATGCGTCCTGCCAAATACGGCTGAATACCATTCTCGTTCGCTTCGCTCCAATAAGGGGCCATGATATAGAACGTCAAAAACAGAGACAGCGCCACCACTACCTGGTTTGGAGGAACATTTTGCGTGGAAAGAGCGTTACGCAGGAACCCGAGCACCACGACGATCCGGATGAATGCCGTCGTCATCACCAGAATAGACGGAGCCAGCGACAAAATCGTCAGAACCGCCATAATCTGGAGGGTTACCGCAACATCCTGCGGTCCTTCCGCCGTACCGACATTAATATCTAAACTTGGAAACAGCGGAGCCGCCTGCGCGACGGGGAGAGCAAACAAAAAAGAAAACAGGGCCCCCACCAAAATGAGAGTCCGCTGTTTGTTCAACACGGCTTCACAACTCCTTCTCATCAGTGGCGCGGCCCCCGAAATAATGATGGGATCCGACGCGCGAATTGTTCAAAGGAACCCAGCTGCCTGGAAAACAGCGCCTCCACATTCCCCTGATTACCCAGCGCCCGGCGCTGCAAACGCTCAATCTCCGCCGCGTCGGTAACCTCCCGCAGAAGCGTCATCGAATGTTCCGTAACGCCCAGCATAAAGATCCGCTCCGCCAACTCAACCACGCAGACCGACCGGTTCGGCCCTAACGGCAGATGCGCCAGAATCCGACCACCCTCGCCCGCTCCCGCCTTGCCAAAATGACCGCTCAAAAAGCGCGACGCCAGATAGGCCATGACGACAACAAAGACAAAAACAGCGAACAGACTGACCAGATACGCCAGCGTTGACCACCAGGAGGTCGCGGACGGCCGGGGATCAACCTCCGCATAACCGGACAAATACCCTCCGCCCACCGCTGTCTCCGCCGCCAAAGCCGGCGCCGTCATATATAGCAGCACCGCCCCCATGAGGAGGAGAAGCGCCGAAAGGCCCTTCCTACGCATCAGCCCACGGCTTTGCGTACAGCTTCCAAGACTCGATCCGCCTGGAACGGCTTCACAATGAAATCGCGCGCCCCCGCCTGAATTGCTTCAATAACCATTGCCTGCTGCCCCATGGCGCTGCACATGACAATTTTCGCATTGGGATCGATCTTTTTAATCTCCTTGACCGCGCTAATGCCATCCATTTCCGGCATGGTAATATCCATCGTGGTGAGATCCGGCTTAAGCTCCTGATACTGCTCGACTGCTTTCATGCCGTTTTCCGCTTCGCCAACGACCTCATACCCATTCTTAGACAGGCCCACGCAGGAAC
>CAJPUA010000281.1 GCA_905373705.1 uncultured Schwartzia sp.
TTCCTATGGTTAGCCGCTATCCCTATAAATTATATATGGATTGACACGATTTTCCTTTCCCCATTATAATATTTCTATCTTGATAATAATTATCAATATTATTTTATGGGGAGGAAATTTTATGAATAAACTGCGCCTTTTCGTTCTGCTGGCGCTGGCGGCATCTGCCGCGGCGCCGACGGCCTATGGAGCAGCGACGTTGGAAGGGGACAAAGAGGAAAATCTGCCCGCCTATGAAATGCCCATATTTTACGTTTACGGCGAGCGTCTGTCGGATACGGCACTGGCAGGGAGTAAGACGCCGCAGGAGCTAAAGGATATGCCGGCGTCACTTTCCATCATCAACAGCGATGAAATCGAGCGCCTCGGCGTGTACCGACTCACCGACGCCTTGGAATACAGCGCGGGCATCACCGTCTCGCCCCGAGGCGATGACAACCTCTTTAATATGAGTAAAATTCGCGGCTTTGATGTATCCCATTCCAATCTCATTGTCGACGGCATGAAGACCTTCACGACGACGGACAATGTGTTCAGCCCGGAAATTTACGGCGTCGAGCAGGTAGAGATTCTGCGCGGCCCCGCTTCCACATTCTACGGAACCGGCCTGGGCGGCGGCACCATCAACCTGGCGACGAAATCACCAAAACCGGAAAACCGGGCAGAGGTGCAGCTCCAGATGGGTTCTCAGGCGACGCGCATGGCCGCCTTCGACGTGAACGGCGTCACCAGGGACGGCACGCTCTATGGCCGGGTGGTGGGCATCCTGCGGGAGAACGACCTCTTTTACGACCACACGGAGCAAAAGAGAATGTACCTCGCGCCGTCCCTTACAAAAGAATTCTCCGATAAGACAAAGCTCACCCTGAAAGCCTTTTTCCAGGAGGATATCATTGACGGCTACGCTTATCTCCCCCGGCGAAGACTTCCGGAAGATCCCCTCTACGGTATTTTGCCGGACAAGTATTTCGTCGGCGTCAAAGGCTGGGACACTTATGAGCTGCGGCAAACGGGCGCTTCCTATGAGTTAGAGCATGCCTTCAGCCCACAGGTCAGCTTTCACCAGCATGCTTCGTATCGCCACACCGACATCAAGTCCTATCAGACAACGGGCGTTCTTAGAGGCCCCATGTTCATGCGATGGGGCGCGATGATCGACAGCGAGGCCACCGCGTATGGGCTCGACCAGTTCGTCCGTCTCCGTCACGGCGATAAAGACCACGGCGGCGATACGAATATTGGTTTCGACTGGCACTACGAGCGCACCTTGGACGATCAGAACATGCGAATGCTTTCGCCGTGGGATCCGGCCGATATTCCCGATTATGTTGCCGGGCGCCGTCGCCCGCCTGTCGATTCCGATACCATCATGCCGATGGGAGGGCTCCGGTATTGGAACCGAGAAACCGGCCTCTATATCAACCATCAGGAAAAGATCGGCCGCTGGACACTGACCGGCGGGCTGCGCCGCGGTTCCTACGAAATGTACAGCGAACGCGATAATATGCGCGAACGCGAGACGGCCTGGACAGGGCAATTCGGCGCGGTGTACGATACGCGGCGGGACTTTTATCTTTACGGACACTGGCACAACTCTTTCGAGCCGACGCTCACCTTAGATGAAAACAACAGTCTCCTGCCGCCGACGCGAGGGAGAGAGTTCGAGCTGGGCGTGAAATACCTGCCAAAAAATACGGCGACGCAGATCACCCTCGCGGTTTTCGATCTCAGACGACAAAACGTACACGTTTCCGTCCCCGGGACAAGCTATTACCGCGCCATCGGCGAAATCGCCTCCAAAGGAGTCGAGCTCGAGTACCGCGCCGCCCTGAGCGATCGGGTTTATCTCTTAGGCTCCTATACCTACCTTGATGCCTCGGTCAGCAAAGACCCAAATCCGCGCCAGATCGGTCGCCGCCCCCAGGGCGTCCCGCACCACACGCTCAATCTCCGCATCGACACCGTCCTGCACAAATTTAAGGACGGCGACCTGACCTTCGGCTTAGGAGCGCGCTATTTAGGAGCGCGTCCGGACGACTCTAACCGGATCACGCTCGGCGGCTCGACGGTCTATGACGCCTCGCTGCGGCTTAATCGCGGCCACGACGCCCTGACGCTGCACATTCGCAACCTCTTTAACAAGCAATACCTGACGAGCATCGAGGAGGTCTGGGGCGTACCCACCGGATTCGCGGGGCAGGATCGGACCTGGATACTTTCCTATATCCATAAATTCTGATCATGACGAAGCTCCAGATAATACGTCGCTTCCTTGTTCTCTGGTGGCGGCTCACCGCGCCCTTCTGGCGCAGCGAAGAACGCTGGAAAGCCGGCGGTCTTTTAGCCCTTGCCATGGCGTTTAATATCGCCAATATCTACATGACCGTGCGGCTCAATACATGGTCAAGGGATTTTTTCAACGCACTGGAAGAGCGAAACGGCAACGAATTTGCCTACCAGCTGGGCCTGCTTTTCGGTCTGGCGACGGTCAGCATGATCCTCTTTGCCAACCAAAAATATCT
>CAJPUA010000282.1 GCA_905373705.1 uncultured Schwartzia sp.
GATATTCTGTACCAGCATCGGTGCCAGCGAACGGCGCCAGTGGCTTAAAAGCTCAACAGGATAACCCAGAAGCCAGAAAAAAATCAGCAGAATCAGATACTGCATGCCGGTCGCCGCCACCACCGCCATCAGCGGCAGCATCATCTGTTCCTTAAAGAGGCGCCGGGAAAAATAACCGCAGCCACAGCCGATGATCATCTTAGTGAAAATGTTAACGCCGAAAAACGTTCCTGTGGCAAGATCCTGCAAAAGCCCCGCCATAAACCCGAAAAGAGCGCCTTGTTTATATCCCCGCAAAAACGAAAAAGACACGACCATAAGAAGCATCAGATCCGCACTGACGCCATAAAACGCGATCAAAGGAAGCAGCGAGGACTGTAAAACGTAAAGCGCCAGCATGAACGCTGCCCACGTCAAAACGGCTTTCATCGCGCCCTCCCCGGCGTTCGCCGGGCAGCCGGTCGCCTCGCCGTTGTGTCGGCAGAAGTTTCGCCCGAGGGTTCCGCAGGTGCTGTCGGCGTAACTTGTGTCGGCTGCGTAACTGGTGACGACACGGTCGGCGCGGACGGCGGTGCGCTGTGAAAATCTTCCGCCGCCTGATGAAGCGCCGCGGCAGTGGCGGCCGATGTCGCCGCTTGCACTGCTTCTCCTGCTCGAGGATCCGTCTCCGTCCCCGCCGTCTGAACAGGCGGCGACAAAGGCTCCGGCGGAGCTTCCCGGGAAGCGACGATAACCGCCACATCTTCAAGACGTTGGAAATCAACTGCCGTTTCCAGCACCGCCAGATGCAAAAGACCTGTAGAATCGTTCTTCACCAAACGAATCTGACCAATCATGATCCCTTTGGGATAAATGCCGCCAAACCCCGAGGTGATGACTACATCGCCTTCCGCAATATCCTCATTGCGCGGAATATTTACCAGCCGCGGCTGAATCGCATTATCCGGGTTCCCTTCGACAATGCCCGCCACGCGAGAACGCTGTACCAGCGCGCCGACCGATATGCGTGGATCGAGGATCAATTGCACCTTCGAAGAAATAAGCCCTGCCTCCGTCACGACGCCGACCAGTCCGCGCGCCGTCACGACCGCCATATTTTTCTGTACGCCATGTTCCGTGCCACGATCGATCGTAATCATACGCGTCCACGTCGCCGCTTCCCTCCCAATGACTCGGGCCATCAGCAAATCGAACTGTGTCGCCAGATTCTTATAGCCTAAAAGTTCTCGAAGGCGTACATTTTCCGCGGAAAACTCTTCCGCCTTAACGTTTTGCTCCCGCAGTTGCTCGACCTCGCGGCGCAGCATCTTGTTCTGCTCATGCACCGCCATGATATCCCCGAAATTGATCAGGGTACCATTAACCTGATCGCCCGCCCAGGCCGCGGCGCGCTGGAACGGAGCCAAGACCGTCATCACTGCCTGACTGGAAAACAGCACGTTAAAACGTCCCCGGGCGGCAAAAAAAACGATACAAAACACACTGACCGCAACGAACGCCAGCACCCATATGATCCGACCGGACTCCGTTTCGCGTCTTATCTTGCTCATTTACCTCAGCTTCTTCGTCGTCATGACCACACGCTTCAAAAGATCAATATTTTCCAGCGACATTCCGGTTCCTTCTCCCACGCAGGACAATGCGTCCTCCGACACCAGCACCGGCATCCCGGTCTCCTTACTGAGCAGCTTGTCCAGATTCGTCAAGAGCGCACCGCCGCCCGTCATCATGATTCCGTGATCCATCACATCCGCCGCCAGTTCCGGAGGTGTCCTCTCGAGCGTTCCCTTTACGGCGTCGATAATTTTGTAAACCGGTTCATGCAGAGCGTCACGCACCTCACTCGCCTTAATCGTAAGCGTTTTAGGAAGCCCGCTGACCAGATCCCGCCCCCGAATATCCATTGTCCGGTCATTTTCCAGCGACACGATCGCCGATCCAATGGAAATCTTGATTTCCTCTGCGGTACGCTCGCCGATCATCAGGTTATACATACGCTTCACATACTGCACAATCGCCGAATCCATCTCGTCGCCGCCAATACGGATCGAGCGACTCGTCACGATGCCGCCCAGCGAAATAATCGCGATCTCCGTCGTCCCGCCGCCAATATCGACGACCATGCTGCCCGTCGCCTCTTCGACCGGAAGCCCGGCGCCGATCGCCGCCGCCATTGGCTCCTCAATTAGATATGCTTCACGGGCCCCCGCCTGCTGCGCCGCGTCAATGACCGCCCGCTTTTCCACCTCGGTCACCCCGGACGGGACGCCGACAACAACCCGCGGGCGCATAAACGATTTCGAATTCATCGCTTTACGGATAAAATATTTAAGCATTGCCTGCGTCACGTCAAAATCCGCGATGACGCCGTCCTTCATCGGGCGGATCGCCACGATATTCCCCGGCGTGCGCCCGATCATCCTTTTCGCTTCCTCGCCGACCGCCAGCACTTCGCCGTTCTCACTTTTTATCGCTACCACAGACGGCTCGCGCAGCACAATGCCC